>JAFLDG010000122.1 GCA_017302495.1 Burkholderiales bacterium | reverse complement strand
GCACTCGGCTTCGGCGACGTGCGGCCGGCGCCGGTGCAGCCGCAGGCCCTGGCCGCCGAGGTGCGCTCACTACAATCGGCGCCGCCGTGACCGAGCCGACCCCCGCGCCCGCCCCGCCGCCGAGCCGCGGCGCCCCGCAGGCGCAAGGCCCGGCCGGGCGCTGGATCGCTGCCGGCGCGGTGCTGCTGGCGGTGCTGTCGGCCGGCGCCGTGGTCTACGCCTGGAACGCGCAGCAGCGCGTGAAGGGGCTGGAACAACAGCTGGTCAGGCGCCAGGCCGACAGCAGCGAACAGGCGGCCGGCGCGCAGCTGCTGGCCAAGCAGGCGCAGGACGAGGCGCGCGAGTCGGCCGCCAAGCTCGCGCTGCTCGAGGTGCGGGTGGCGGAGGTCAGCCTGCAGCGCACCCAGCTCGAGGAGCTGATCCAGTCGCTGTCGCGCTCGCGCGACGAGAACCAGCTGGCCGACATCGAGGCGGCGATCCGCGTCGCGCTGCAGCAGGCCGCGATCACCGGCAGCGCCGAGCCGTTGCTGCTGGCGCTGCGCCAGGCCGACGAGCGGCTCGCGCGGCAGAGCCAGCCGCGGCTCGAAGGCGTGCGGCGCGCGCTCACGCAGGACATGGAGCGGGTGCGCGCGGCGGGCGTGGTGGACCTGTCGGCGCTGCTGATCCGGCTCGACGAGGTGATCCGCATGGTCGACGAGCTGCCGCTGCTGGCCACCGCGGAGCGGCGTACGCCGGCGGTGCGGCCGATGCCAGCCGCGTCGGCGGCGGGGCCGGCCGCCGAAGCGGCAGCCGCAGCGGCGTCGGCCCCGGCCTCCGCGCCGGCGGGCAGCTGGGCCGAACTGCGGCAGTTCGTCGCCACGGGCTGGTCGGCGTTCGCCGGCCGGGTCTGGGCCGAGGCGCGCAGCCTGATCCGCGTCACGCCGATCGACCAGCCCGAGGCGATGCTGGTCGCGCCCGAGCAGGCCTACTTCCTGCGCGAGAACCTGAAGCTGCGGCTGCTGAACGCGCGGCTCGCGCTGCTGAGCCGGCAGTTCGATACCGCCCAGGCCGACCTGCGCGATGCGCAGGCGGCGCTTGAGCGCTGGTTCGACCGCGGCAACCGGCGCGTGGCCTCCGCGCTGGAACTGGTGCGGCAGGTCAGCCGGCAGGCGCGGCAGGTGTCGGTGCCCCGGCCCGACGCGACGCTGGCGGCGATCGCCGCCGTGTCGGCCGGGCGCTAGGGCGCGGCGCGGGACGGCGGAAGGGCAGCGTGCGCAGCATCGTCTGGCTGGTGCTGCTGTTCGTCGTGGCGGTCGTCGCGGCGATGACGCTGGGCCGCAACGACGGCCTGGTCAGCGTCTACTTCGGCAACTGGCGCACCGACCTGTCGCTGAACCTGTTCGTCGTGCTGGTGCTGCTCGCCTGCGCGGTGCTGATGGCCGCGGCGCGTTCGATCCAGCGCCTGCTGAGCCTGCCGCAGCGCGCGCACGAATGGCGCCAGCTGCGCCACGAACGCGCGGCCCATGCCCGGCTGCGCGAGGCATCGGCCGAGTTTTTCGCCGCGCGCTACAGCCGCGCGCAGCGCGCGGCGCAGCGGGCGCTGGCGATCCAGGAGGAAACCGACGAACTGCGCGGCGACGCCGAGTTCCGCCTGCTCGCGCACCTGCTCGCCGCGGCCAGCCTGCACCGGATGCAGGATCGGCCGCGCCGCGACGAGCTGCTGCGGCAGATGACTCGGCTGCTGCGCAAGGGGCCGGCGATGCGGCCGATCGACGAAGGCGCGCGCCTGCTCGGCGCCGAGTGGGCGATCGACGACCGCGACGCGGCGCGCGCGATCGAGCTGCTCGGCGAGCTGCCCGGCGGCGCCGGCCGGCGCATCCACGCGATGCGGCTGCGCCTGCTCGCGCAGCGGCTGACGCAGCAGCCGCTGCCGGCGCTGGCGACGGCGCGGCTGCTCGCCAAGCACCAGGCCTTTCTGCCGGAGGCGGCGCACAGCCTGCTGCGCACCCTGGCGCTGGAGGCGCTGGACGCCGCGCGCGACGCCGACTCGCTGCGCCGCACCTGGCAGCAGCTGGAGGCCGCCGACCGTGCCGACCCGGCCGTCGCGGTGCGGGCCGCCACCCGCGCCGCCGCCTTCGAGGCGCCGGCCGACGGCCGCGCCTGGCTGCGGCCGTTCTGGGAGCGGCTCGCCCAGTTGCCGGCGGACGACCGGCGCACGGTGGCGCTCGCGCTGCCCGACTGCGTCGCGGGCGTCGGCTCGGACTGGCTGGCCCAGCTCGAGGCCGCCGCCGCGGCGTATCCGGCCGACCCGGCCGTGGCGCTGGCCGTGGGCGCGGCGCTGGTCGAACGCCAGCTCTGGGGCAAGGCGCGCCGGCCGCTGGAACTGGCGGCGGCGTCGAACACGCTGCCGCCCGTGGCGCGGCGCCGCGCCTGGCGGCTGCTCGCCAAGCTCGCCGACGAGGAGGGTGACGAGGCGCGCGCGGCCGAGTGCCTGAAGGCTGCCGCGTCGATCGACTGATATACTCCGCGGTCTCGCGGCTGTAGCTCAGCTGGATAGAGTACTTGGCTACGAACCAAGGGGTCGTGGGTTCGATTCCTGCCAGCCGCGCCAGATTTTCCTTTATCGACAACGGCTTAGGTGTTTGACGCCTAAGCCGTTTCTTCTTGCCGAAGGGACCCTGAAGGGACTCGCGTCCGCCGGGCCTCCTTCGCGAGGCTGCGAAGCGACCGGTTCTCGCGACCGGTTTCCGCGCTGATGAGTTCGAGCGCAGACCGGACCTCGAGCACCTGAGCCGCCGAGTAGTGCGCGGTCATCCCGTGGTCCTTGTGCCACAGGATGATCGACCGCGTTTCCTTGGCGACCCCGGCTTCGCGAAGCCTCATCCCGACCGTGTGCCGCAGGTCGTGCACGTGCAGGTCTCCCAGGCCTGCTTTGGAGCGTGCACGCTGCCACCCGTTGTTGTTCATCATGTCGATCGGCCGGTAGGGCATGGGTGGTTTCGTCTCATGCCGCCTGAGCTTCTTCTGGCTCGTCCGCTCGCGGCGCCAGACGAACACGTGCCGGTCGTGCAGGCCTCTCATCGCGTCGACGACGTTCTGAGCGACCGAGTTGCACACGACGTAGTCACAGGCCTTGTTCCGGCCCTTGACGTGCTCGCGCGGTACCTCGAACACCGAAACCTCGATCTCATCCAGCTTCAACCGAATCTCCCAGTCCCATTGCAGGTTGCAGACCACGTCATCGCGCACCCCGGTGTTCAGGATGAACAATGCCATGTGGGCCAGGTGCGCCGGCAGCAGCGGAAGCAGCGTGCGCTGATCCTCCCAGGAAATGGGTTGTGGTTCACGCTGGTGCCCATTCAGCGGCAGCATCGTGAGCAGGGGGACCTGCCCCAACACTGGCGCCGTCCGGCCGCCGCCGACGTCCACTCGCCACTTCCTTGCGGCCACGTTCAGGATGTGCCGGACCGAGCCCAGGCTCAGGTTGATGGTCTTGTGTGACCGCCCCGCCTTGAGCCGCGATTCGACGAACTTCCTCAACGTGCCGTCGTGCACCTGATCCAGCTGCAGCTCACCACAGCACTCGACCACGGGCGCCAGGTGGTACGCCTCGCTCTTCAGCGACACCTTGCCCTTGGCTTCCTCTTCCAGCAGGTACCTCGTCGCCGCCTCCGCCAAGGTCATGGACCTCGTACGGGCCGGGCCGAGCGCATCGATCCGCGCACACCTGGCGATCAGCCAGGCTTCCGCATCCTGATACGTGTCGAAACGGCCCTGAAGGCGTTCACCGCGGTGGACTCGATCGACTCGCCACCTGCCTCTGGCGTCCTCGTAGACGCCGCTTTGACGACCCATTTGCCAACTCCTTTCTCGGAGGGCCGCCTGTCCGCTGTCGAGGATACGCCCGGCGGGGCGGCGCGGCCACCCATGCCTTCGGCGCGGTCCGGAGCGACTGCGGGCGCCACCTCGCGGTTCGAGGAAGCCTTGAGCCGATCAAAGAGGAGATCGAGATCCCGTACGTCGTACAGCAGGCTCGTGCCCGCTCGGAACGGGTGAAGCTCGCCGACGAGCCTGTCGAACGCACGTCGCTTCAGCCCGAGGTAGCGGATCGCTGCTCGCTTGGGCAGGCCACGGGGACGGACGTCGGTGGCGCCAGGCGAGTTCATTGCAAGCGGGTGTCCTGCGGGCATTCGGTGACTCAGCAGCCAGGGGTCCGCGCCGGCCGGCCGCCGGGCGCGTCGTAACGACGCTGCTCGGCGAAGTGCCTCGCAACCGATGTCGCCGACGTGCAATGCGTGGCTGTTGGCGCTCGCATGGTTCGAGAATAGGTCGCAGCCGGACAGGGCCGGGCGATGAGAAACCACGAAAATTCGTCGCTTGCCGGATGCCTCTTCGGCCGCCGGCGGGGCGATCATGGATCCGGGTGCAGCCCTTCACGTATTGCCGCTGATCCGAGCGATGTACATCACCGACCTTCGACACTTCCTCGACGCCGCCGGAGCGATCGGCCCGATCAAGGGCCCGGCGCGCGCAATGGCGCAGTTCCACACCGACGTGGTTGCCCACGCGTCGAATGCCAGCGGACAGGCGCCTGCGGCGCCGAAGTGCTTCAAGTGCAAGAAGAGCGGTGTCGACGCCCGACTCGCCGCCGACGCTGCCATCGTCTGGGCCTGCCCGAGATGTCGCACCGAAGGCCGCATCTCGAACTGGCAAGGCACGCTGTGGGACCTGCGTGACCGGCCGCCCCCACGCAGCTGACCGAGGTTCGATCCCGTGGGCTTGTCGTCGAGGTTGTTCCTGCTGGGCGGCGACGACACGTTGCACAGTCTGGCCGGCACGGCCTTCATGCGCATGCTGCGGCAGGAGGACACGGCGCGACTGCCCGACTTCGCTGGTCAGCGTGTGCGCCTGGCCAGCCTCATCGTCGAACTGGCGGATCGCATGCCGCGGCGCGTGTTGCACGCCAACTTCTCCATCATCGACATCGGCCCCGATGGGCTTCTCGATGTCGCCCGCCTGAATGCGCAGCAGATCGCCGGCGCGGACAGCTTCATGGCCGGCGTACTCGGAGAGCCGCGCCGGGGAGCGGTCGTCGACGCGGCCAGCCGCTTCGTCGCCCGAGGCGGCTCCTGGCAGCCCGAGCGCCACCTGCTGCGTCAAATTGAAGCCGCGGCCATGGGGCGGTTTGCATGCAGCCGTGTGCGCGTGATCCGCTGAGAAATGCAGCTGAAAGGATCAGCTTGGCAGTGATCTCCCCGTCCGACTACTCCCACGATCGGCCAGGACCTTCCGCGCCAGGCTGCCCGCTGATCTGGGTGCCAAGAACAGACTGAGGTCGTGTGAAGACACGGTCGTCGCGCAATTCCAGGGGTTCTCCGACCCTTGCCGAGGTTGCGTTCGTCGATCCTGAGGCGATCTGGCGCGTCGTCCTTGCGCGTGGTTGGTTCCGTCTCGAGTTTTCACACAACCTCGACTGACTGCGGCCAGTCGGGTTTGACGGTCCAATGACGGCCGCCGCCGGAACCGGCCATTCACCGGCCTGCGAGGCGACCGACCGCTGCACCTTCAGCATCGGCCACTCGACTGCCTCGGGCCTGGACCGGACCTGAACCGCTCCTCCCAGTCAAGGCGATCGGCTCTTCGCGACCCGAACCGGGCATCCGGCCGCCTGCATTGACCGCTATGAAGCAGTCATCGGCTGGTGTCCGACGACGCGGAGGTTGGCACCGTTGCTGCCGAAGCGGCGCCTTGGGATGATGGCGCGACCATATACTTGGTGCCGTCGAACGACATCGTGTATTGGGTCTGAACCTTCCGCGGCAACTCTCCCTCCACCTCGATCCCGACCGTGGTTGCATGGATGTCGAAGTAGCCGTTCGGTCCAGGTTGCTTCGAGAATCGAATCTTGGTGTCGCTTTGCTCGCAAGTTTCACGCGGCTTGTCGATGCAGTGTCCAGAGCCAAAGCTATCCGAATGAACTTCGAAGCCGCCAAGGTGCACGACTGCTTCGTCCGTCAAGGCGAATAGACGTCCCCATTCTTCAGTGTTGCCTTGACCCATATCGCGCTCCTTGAAGACGAAACCTTCCCGGCCGGGACCAACTCTCAATGCGCTCGCCGCGAGCTCGCCTTCAAGAGAGAGCTTTCCCCATCTTCCAGCGGTCGTGACCACATGAAGCGGCACGACCACCTCCATTCTTGTCTCTGAGACTTGGCGTACCACCATCGCACTCAGAATGGGGGAGCATGCGTGACACCCGAAGTCGGGCGGAGCGGAGCTGAACAGCAGAAGTCGCCGGGTCTTGTCTAGATTCAGCACCTGCAGCAGCTTAAGGCTGAAGGGCTCTCCGAGGTCCGAGCGAAACGAATCGAACTCCGGCCGATCTGGGAGTGCCTTGTAGAAGATCGTGCCGACGCTGTGTGCTGTGTCAAACTTTACGACCTCCGAGGGCAGCAACTTATCCAGAGTCGTCGTGCGGGCGATGAATGGCGTCTGTGTTGCCGTGGCAGCGGGCGTCGGTGCCGCCGCAGGTGCTGTCACCGCAACCGGCACTTGTTCGGGGAGGTTGAACGCGATCAGCGCTCCCACCCCCAGTATGAGAAGCCACATGAAGACCCCCTCTGGGCTGCGTTCCGACCGCTCAGGGCGCGGCGGCTGAGGCGTTGGCTCTTTGGGAGACTTACCCGGCGACTGGCTTTGAGCCGATACAACTTGCGTGGCGATCTCGAGTGCCATTTCGTAGGGGCAGCCGTGTGCGATCAGCGCACCGAAGACGACGTCCTTGTTATGCCCTTGCATAGCGACGTCCTTAGCGAGTCGGGCCCAGCGTTCAAGCTGCTTCTCGCTGTCTTGCTGCGACTGTTGCGCCTGACGAAACGATGCCAGCGACTGGTCATAGTCGGCACGACGCGCTGAATCTTCCAGAACCTCGCGAGCAAGACCAAGTTCCTTGAAGCGAGTTGTCGCTTCATTCTCGTTGCCGGGATTCCGGTCGGGGTGCCACCGCATGGCCAGCTTGCGGTAGGCGCGGACGATGTCTTCCTGGCTGCAGGTCTCGCTTAGTCGGAGGACCTCGTAGTAAGTGCGCATTCGTGGAGGCTTGGTGTCACTCGGGTTCCAGGCAACTCACGCATCCCAAGCATGCACGACTGCCTCGATCGAGAGACGCCACAGTCGCATTGCAGTCTCGTAGTCGGATTTAACCGTCGACGGGATATATGTCGCGGAACCACTCAAGCGGCTTGAAGACCTCCGGCCTCCATGTCGCAGTTCGCACGCGCCGCCCCTTTAGCGCCCTTGCCCTATCCGTAATGGAGCCGTTTCGGTCGAAGACCTCATCCATCTTGCGCTCGGGCAGGCCTGGCTCCCTAAACCGCAAGTACGTGCAGTTGACAGTTTCGCCGCGGCTGTTGGTTCGAGGCCTGACGTCCACCTGTTCAAGCACGGCGATCGGAGAAACGCGCACTCCCTCGTTGCGGTAGTTTGCCTTCCCCTGCTCCTGTTGAAGAATTCGTGCTGCCAGCGCCTCATACTTAGATTCGAGTTCCTCATTTCGGCGGGCCAGCGCCTCAGATTCCTCAGACGCCTGAGCCAAAGTGCTCCGGAGGAGATCTCCCTTTCGTTCAGCTTCGGCAATTCCGATCTGCACGAAAATGTCTACGAGAGATTCAGGCGAGTTGAGCTTCTGCTGGATGTAGAGCGGATGCAGCGTCGTGACGATGAAGTCGGTAGTGATCTCGCCTCGACGCCGCTTCAACTGAATAATCTCGCTCACGGCGCGATCGGCTGGAATCGACTCAATCGAGAGTGCCGTGACTATCTTTGGCAAAGGATCACTCTCCGACGCCGGGCTCAGCACGATTCGAGCCTTGCCAAGGTCGTCGCCCGTGAGCGACCAAAGCCTGCAGACAAGATGCTTGTTGCCGGCCTTGATTTCACGCGGCTTCTGATTGTTTGTGCCTACGGCATCCTCCAATTCAGAACTCGTCTCCATGAATTCGTCGGGAACGAAGCCGTAGCGCAGGGGGAAACTATCGAACCGAGCATGCTCGGAAACCCTGACTTTCATTGATCATCTCCCTGTGCGGAGCGCGCCACAAGCGAGAGAAGATCGGTGGCGTCTGCGTTGCAGAACATGCCAATCTGTAGAAGTGCTTGGACCACATCTTCTACGTTGCCATGGTTCTCCCGCAGCGAACTCAAGACGATCTCCTCAACCAGATCGACTCCGTCGACCTGTAGCGACGAGATCCATTCCCCCCGCGTATACGCGCTGTGCTCAATCTGCGCCAGGAGATCATCGAAGCTCTTCAGGCTCCGGTCGTATTCGCCAGGCTTGATGGTGAACTGATTGCTCTCACCGTTATCGAGACCCACCCCACGCTCAGACTTCTTGGTGCCGTTTACGGTGATAACGGTGGTTACGTTCATGGTTCACGTCTGTAGATTTCGGGATGGCAGACGCTCACACTGGCGCGCCGGACGCATCCACCTTCAAGATTCTGGATTGAGAACCAACTTCATCGGCACTGCGCTTCGCGCCGCGATGGGAAATTGCTCACGAGTTCTTCGCCAGCACCCGGTGTCCGCGATCTGTCTGTGACCAGGCAATCGACCGACGGAAACGATTGATCAATGATGGCCGGCCGCCGGAGGTCACGAACGCCTGCTTCGTAGATGCGAAGCGCGAAAGAACCTGGTCTGGGGATCGGGCAGCTTTGCAACACGCCGATGGACGGCAATGGGTCGGGTCTGCCCGTTCGCGCGACAAGGAAGCAGCCGTAGGAGTGACGAACGCGCCTCGCCGAAGTTCAGGGGCAGTTGAACCTCGCATCGCCACCATTTGTGCCAGTGCCGATCGCAGCGCCGAGCGGCTCCTTGATGGCGGCGAGCGTGAGTAGGCCCGGCGGCCCAGCGCCAGCGACCGGCTCCTCACGCTGCGGAACAGTCCTCCAGTCCCCCTCCCGTCTGTTGAGTGAAGATCGGCGTTTGGCCGCTCGGGTGCTCCTGGTGTTTTGGTCGATGGCATTGGTGCTTGCCTTGTCGACCCACGCTACCACGTCGTTCTCGCCGTCAAGGTCTGCGCGCTCGCGGGGCGCGCGCTTGCGGCCTGCGGCCGTCTTTCGAACCCTGACGGCCTGCGCTGCGCCGTGGTGCTTCGGTCTCGGGCAATCCCGCCCGATCCAGACCGGAGTTCGCCATGTCGCCGTCTTCTTCCCTTTCGTCCGCCGAGGTCGTTCGTGCCGATGTGCTGCTGGTGCGCGATGCCGAAGGTTGCTACCGTCCCGCCCTGGCCGAGGAGGTGCTGCAGGTCGCGCGTCGCGTGCTGTCGCGGCGCGTGCGGCGCGGCGCCACCATGTCCTCTCCGCAGGCGGTGAAGGACCATCTGCGTCTGCATCTCGGCGTGCTGGAGCACGAGGTGTTCTGCGTGCTGTACCTTGACGCTCAGCATCGCATCATCGAGCTGCGGCAGATGTTCCGCGGCACGGTGTCGCAGACCTCGGTGTATCCGCGCGAGGTGGTCAAGGAGGCGCTGTCGCTGAATGCGGCAGCGGTGGTGCTGGCGCATAACCATCCGTCCGGGGCGGCGGAGCCGAGCCGCGCCGACGAGTTCCTGACGCAGACGCTGAAGACGGCGTTGGCGTTGGTGGACGTGCGCGTGCTGGACCACCTCGTCGTGGCCGGTGCCGATTGCGTTTCGTTCGCCGAGCGCGGGCTCGTGTGAGCCGGTGGGGTCGCTTTCGCGGCCTCTTTCGCTACGGCTTCAGGCGAAGCTGGTGGTCCGCGTCGCCTTTGCGCACCTCGACCACGGTGTCCAGTGCCTTGAGCATCTCGCCGAAGCTGGCGTGACCGTGGTCCTTGGGGTCGAACGTCGGGTCGAGGCGCTTGATCATCGGCCAGACGCTGGCTTTATTGACCCACGGCTCGCCCTTCGACTCGGCGAGCAGGTGCACGGCACGGCGCAGCACGTCGGCGGCCGGGTCGGCGGGCGGAGCAGGGGCTGCTTCCTTGGCTTCGGCGGGCTTGGTCTCTGCCGGCGGTTCCGGTTCGACCAGGCTGTCGTAGTAGCGGAACTCGTGGCAGCTCTTGGCCCAGTGCTTGTTGGTGTTCCTGCGGTTGCCGATGCCGATCAGCGTTCGGCCTGCGGCCTTGATCTTCTGCGCGACGGGCATGTAGTCGCTGTCGCCGCCGATGATGATGACCGTGCCGACGTGGGCGAAGCGGCTGATGTCTTCGGTGGCGTCGAGGCAGAGCTTGATGTCGGCGCCGTTCTTGGCCGATGCGCCCGGCGGGAAGAGCTGGATCA
The DNA here is from genome assembly GCA_017302495.1 of Burkholderiales bacterium. Classification (GTDB taxonomy): domain Bacteria; phylum Pseudomonadota; class Gammaproteobacteria; order Burkholderiales; family Burkholderiaceae_C; genus Rubrivivax. The sequence continues at coordinate 878 of JAFLDG010000122.1, read as the reverse complement.
GCTCGACGGCGTTCTGGAGCAGGGCGTCGCGGTAGCGGCCAAAGAACTGCCAGTTGCCGTAGGCTCGGTTGATGGCCACCGGGCCGAAGGACGCGCCGAGCTCGACCAGGGCTTGCACGTCGACGAGCGGCTCCTGGGGCTTGAAGCGGTTGTCCTGCTTGGCGTAGGCGCCTTCGCCGTGCTTCGCTTCGAGCACGCCGGCGTGCAGGTTCTCGAAGTCCCAGTACATGGCGACCGATCGGCCGTTGTCGTTGTTGTCGATGCCCAAGTGTCTCTCCCCGGCGGGTTGTTCGAGTTCATCGTACTGCCTCCGGTCGAGGTGGCTTCGTGCTGCGACGTCGGGGCAGGCAGCGCTGCGGCGGGTGTTGGCGGTGCCCGCCGTGAGGGTCGTGGTGCAAAGCGAGAGGCTTGCTAGCCCAGGCGTCTCCCTGCTGCGCAGGGCCGGGCTGTCGCGCTGCGCGTCGAGCCTCCGGGGTACCGGCGTCTCGCCCCTTGACGGGCTTCCATCCCTGACGCAACACGGCCGGGCCGGCGTTCATCGAGCGGCGGCCCGTTCCCGTGCCCGGGGATCGCGGGCTGCTTCGTCCGTCAAGCTGCGCATGACCGATGCCCGCTTGGCGATCGGGCCGGCTCGCAGGTCGCTGCGCTCGGTGCTTGCGTCCCGAACGCCACCCCGGCCACCCGCCACGCCCACAGCCGGGCAGCCGGAATGCGAGGCGTGCTCGGGCCGGCTCGACCGCCGCGCCAGTCGCTGTCAGGAGTCGGCGTAATCCGGCCACCCGGAGTCGGCATATACCGGCCACCTGGTGTGGCGCCGAAGGGCATCTCGAAGCACCCTATGGACGGCGCTATTTTGCCGCGCTGACGACGCCCTTTGG
>JAFLDG010000121.1 GCA_017302495.1 Burkholderiales bacterium | reverse complement strand
GGCGTCAGTCCGGGTGCGGCCGGCGCTGCTCGGGCCGCACCCGGGCCGCGAGCAGCGGCTCGGCGGCGTCGGCGTCGATCGGGGCCCCGTCGCCGGCGACCAGCGGCAACTCGGCATCGTTCCAGCCGCGCAGCCCCGTGGCGAGCGAGGCGACGTCGGCGAAGCCGAGCCGGCGCAGCGTGTCGGCGGCGAGCAGCGAACGGTTGCCCGATCGGCACACGACCACGACCGGCCGCCCGCGGGCGGCGGCGAGTTCGGGCACCGTGTCGTCGTAGTCCCATTCGCAGGCGGCTTCGAGCACGCCGCGCGGCACGCCGAGCGCGCCGGCCATGCGGGCCAGCGCGAACTCGTGCGGCTCGCGCACGTCGACCACCAGCGGCGGTGCCGGACTTTCGAGCAGCGCCTGCAGATCCCAGGGCATCAGCTCGCGCACGCGGGTGCGCGCATCGGCCAGCAGATCGGCGTAGCGCAGCTCGGGCATCATCACCGGCGGATCGGCCGCTGCGCGCCGCTTCAGTCGATCTCCACGACCACCGGCGCGTGGTCGCTCGGCCGCTCGTTTCGGCGCGGCGCCTTGTCGATCGTGCACGCCCGCACCGCCGGCCGCAGCGCCTCGCTCACCAGCACGTGGTCGATGCGCAGCCCCTGGTTCTTGCGGAAGGCGAGGTTGCGGTAGTCCCACCAGGTCCAGCTCTTCGGCGGCTGCTCGAACAGCCGGAAGGCGTCGACCAGGCCGAGGCCGAGCAGCTGCCGGAACTGCTCGCGCTCCTGCGGCGTGCAGTGGATCTGGCCGGCCCAGGCCACCGGGTCGTAGACGTCCCGATCCTCGGGTGCGACGTTGAAGTCGCCGAGCAGCACCAGCCGCGGGTGGGCGGCGAGTTCGGCGCGCAGCCACTCGCGCAGCGCATCGAGCCAGCGCATCTTGTAGACGAACTTGTCGCTGTCGGGCGCCTGGCCGTTCGGGAAGTAGGCGCCGACGATCCGCAGGCCGGCGACCGAAGCCGCGATCACCCGCGCCTGCTCGTCGTCGAAGCCCGGGATGTTCTTCTGCACCGCGTCGATCGGCGTGCGCGCGAGCAGCGCGACGCCGTTGTAGGTGCGCTGGCCGTGCCAGGCGACCTGCCAGCCGGCGCCCTCGATCTCGGCGCGGGGAAACTTGTCGTCGGCGAGCTTGGTCTCCTGCAGCACGATCGCGTCGACCGGGTTCGTGCACAGCCAGTCGAGTAGCTGCGGCAGGCGCACCGCCAGCGAGTTGACATTCCAGGTGGCGAGTTTCAAGGCAGTCCAAACCAATGTTCTTGCGGACCTTCCGCTCCGAAGCCCCGGACGATAGCGCCACCGGGCATGCCCCCGAATCCTTCCGCTTCGAACCGGGCCGGTGCCGGCCGGCTGCGACCGATGACACCGTCGCGGCGACGTTCGGGTCGCAGCCGGCGCCGATCGGCGGCCGGAGCACACCCGGCGCGGTGCGGCCGCTGCCGCCCGGCCGGGGCCGCGCAGGTCAGCCCCCGGCCGTGAGCGTCGGCAGCACGTCGGCGTACCAGGCGCAGTTCAAGCCCAGCGATTCGTCCTGGCTCCGGTCACGCGTGCGCATGTCCATGCGGGTCGAGTGCACGCCCAGCAGCTGCCAGGCCAGCGGCGATTCGGTCGCGCCGCCGCGCAGGCGCCGCCGCACCACCGGTGAGCCGCTGCTGCCGCGGTGCGTGCGCGCGTCGGTCAGGAAGCAGCCCTGGCGCTGAAAGCGCACGCCATACGCCGATGCGATGGACGCGCTGCGCGCCACCGCCAGGTGGTGGACGGTGTCGTGGAAGCCGAGCGGGAAGCCCACGATGGTCAGCGCATCGCCGACCGCGACCTGTTCGTCGCGCGTCTCCAGATGACCGGCATCGAAGGCCTGCAGCACGGCGTCGGCCGGCAGCTGCGCGGCCGGGACCTCCAGCGCGGCCACGTCGATCGCGCCGCCGCTGTCGGTGGCTTCGCGCCACAGGCTCAGGCCCTCGCGGTACAGCGGCAGCGAAACCACGGCGTGCCGGCTCAGGTCCTGCGCGTCGGTATGCACCACGATCTCGATCCGGTCCGGGAAGTGCGCGCTCTCGGCATCGGCGAACACATGGCGGTTGCTCACCAGGAACAGCCGGTCACTGCCGCGGAAGAAGAAGCCGCTCGCGCTGGTCAGCACCCGGGTGCCGAGGCAGGTGCCGATGCGCGTCGTGCTCAGCAGCAGCGCGTCGACCAGCCCGGACGATGGCCCCGGCGGCGCGTGCCCGCGACTGTTCTGGAGCAGCGCCCGGTTCCGGGCGACGTCGCGCTCGAAGGTGGTCAGCACGACGTCGGAGATGTCGGCATGCAGCAGCACCGTGCGCGCCGCTTCGGCGTGGGCGTCGAAGGACTCGATCAGCCGCGCCAGGGTCGAGGCGGAGAGGGCCTCGATGACCGCCGGCACCAGCGCATCGAGCGCGACCAGGCTGCCCTTGAGCTCGCAGATGCGCTCGGTGGCTTGTTGCAGGTTCTTCAACGGCAGCCCCTTCACGCCAAGAAAAAAGCGCGGCCGGGCCGCGCTTCGATCGCGGATGTCGGGGCCTGCCCGACATCCACCCGTCCCGCCTGGGCTTCAGCCCAGCGTGCGGATGTTCGATGCCTGCAGGCCCTTCTGGCCCTGGGTCACCTCGAACTGCACGCGCTGGTTCTCGCTCAGCGTCTTGAAGCCGCTGCCCTGGATTTCCTTGAAGTGGGCGAACAGGTCCTTGCCGCCGTCATCGGGGGCGATGAAGCCGAAGCCCTTGCCTTCGTTGAACCACTTCACGGTGCCGGTTTGAGTCGTCATGTCGATTTCCTTTCGAAGTTGCAGGGCGCAACAGCGCGCCCAGCGAAGAGACGCCAAGAAAATCTTCGAGGGGGGATTCGACTCGACCGCCGGCAGAACGCCGGAGCGGGAAGAAAGACCTACGAGCGGACGGTCTTGTGCATATCAGCAGACGCATCTTACACGAAGGCCGGGTCCGTGTCCTGGCACTTCCGCGGCGCGCGTCTCGGGCGCCGACGCGCGTCCGGTGGCCTGTGCCACACTGGCCCATGACGCAACCGCTGCTGCAAGCCGCCGATCTGCGCGGCGCCGCCCGTCTCACCACCGAGGCGGTGGCCGGCCTGGCCGGCCTGGTGGAGGCGATGCATGCGCGCATCGCCGGCCTTCCCCGGCTTCCGGGCTTCGGTGAGGCAGCGCCGGAGGATGAACGCACCCGCGGCATCACGGGTTTCGTGTACGCAACCGTGCGCGGTGTCACCCATCTGGTCGGCGGCAGCGCCGAAGCCTTGCTCGGCTGGCTGGCGCCGGCGTTGGCCGCTCCGGACCCGCACCAGCCGCCTCGCCCGGAACGCGAAGCCATCGTCGCGGCGCTCAACGGCGTGCTCGGCGACCACCTCGCCGCCACCGACAACCCGCTGGCGATCGCGATGGCCTTTCGTCAGGCGGGCCGGGCTCTGCCGCTGGAACGATTGGCGCTGCGTTCGTGCCTGGTCGGCGCGACGCCGAAGCTGCTGGTGCTGCTGCACGGCCTGTGCATGAACGACCTGCAGTGGCAGCGCGCAGGCCATGATCACGGGCAGGCACTGCGCGAACTGGGCTACACGCCGGTCTACCTGCACTACAACAGCGGCCTGAGCGTGTCGACCAACGGCCGCATCCTGGCGCTGCTGATGGAGCACCTGTACGACGCCTGGCCGGTGCCGATCGAACGCCTGGTGATGGTGGGCCACAGCATGGGCGGGCTGGTCGCGCGCAGCGCCATCCACCATGGCGCGCTGATCCAGCGCGGCGGGTTGCGCTGGCCCACGCGCGTGAACGACCTGGTCTGCCTGGGCACGCCGCATCAGGGCGCACCGCTCGAGCGCGCGGGACACGGGGTCGACCTGCTGCTCGGCGCCGCGCCGTATGCGGCGCCGCTGGCGCGCCTGGGCAAGCTGCGCAGTGCCGGCATCAACGACCTGCGGCTGGGCAACATCGTGAGCGCCCCGACCGGCGACGACGGCACGCACCGCTGTGCGCAGGTCGGCCTGCCGGACGGGGCCCGCTGCTTCGCCGTCGCCGCAAGCCTGGGCCCGCCGACCCGCCCGCTGAAGTCCCGGCTGCTGGGCGACGGCCTGGTGCCGGTGGCCAGCGCACTGGGCCAGCACCACGACGGCGACCGCCGGCTCGCCTTTGCCCCGGACCGCCAGGCGGTGGTCCACGACACGCATCATCTCGATCTGCTGTCGAGTGCCGAGGTGTACCCCCTGCTGCGGCAGTGGCTCGGTTGACCGGGCCACGCAGCGCGGGGCGGCGCCACGCTTCACGGCCCCGATCGCGGGGCGGCGCGGGATCCTCGGCGCTCAGGCGGCCGGCGCAGTCCGGCTCGGCGCACGCAGCCGCCCGGCCAGGCGCAGCCCGTCGCGCACGTTCAGCCCCATCAGCGTGAGGTTCACCGCGCCGGCAAGCAGCTCCAGCGCCTGCACCGCGTAGAAGCGCGCATCGAAGGCGCCGGCGCCGGCCCAGCGGTCGAGCACGAGCGCGCACGGCAGCAGCACCAGCGCTCCGTTGGCCGCGATGAAGGGCATGCGCTTCTTCTTCGCATCGACCCGCCGGCCCCGGCGGGTGCGCGCGAGGAACATGCCGCTGCCGCCCGCGGCGGCGATGGCCGGGATCAGGATCCACAGCCCCGGGGTGACGATCAGCGACTTCAGCTGCGCGACCGCGGCGTGCGAGCCGAACAGCTCGGTCAGCACGGTGGCGACGAAGAAGGTGGCGATGCACAGCGGGGCGAGCAGTCCCGCGACCCGGTGGACATGCTTGGGCATGGCGGCGCTCCTTGGGATCCGGATCCGGACGGACGGCGCGATCAGGTCGCGCACAGGTTGGGCACGGCCACCCTGGCGAACAGATGCGGCTGGGCGACCGCGCTGGCCGGATAGGCCGCCAGCGCGCTGACGAAGTCGGGGTGCGTGAACGCGTCGCGGAAGTGCGCGACCGATTCCCAGACCGCGTGGTTCATGAACATCGTGCTGCCGCCGATGGCGCGGTGCAGCTGGGTGGACAGGAAGCCGGGCTGCCGCTTCATCCAGAGGGCGTCCTTCTCCCATGCCGCCATCAGCGCGGGGACGTCGGCCTCGGCGACGCTGAACAGGTTGACCAGCACCACCGGACGGGTCGTGGCCTGCAACTGCCGGTCGATCGGGCAGGCGGGGTCGAGCGGGCGCAGATTCAGCATCGGGCTCTCCGTGGGGTCGGTACCCGCCACTGTAGAAATCGGCCCCGGCCGCGCATAGCCCGGCGCGCGCGACACACTGTCGGCGCGCGGCCGACAATCGCCGCCGCGGGAGCGGAGGAGGCGATGGACCGATTCGATGCGATGCGCGCGTTCGTGCAGGTGGTGGACGCCGGCAGCGTCACCCATGCCGCGCGCCTGCTCGACCTGCACAAGGCCACGGTCAGCCAGCAGGTGCAGCAGCTGGAGGACAAGCTCGGCGTGCGGCTGCTGACCCGCACCACGCGCTCGATCGCACCGACCGCCGAAGGCCTGGCCTACTACGCGCAGGCCTGCGCGATCCTGCAGCAGGTGGACGAGGCGGAGGCCATGCTGCGCAAGGGCGCCAGTGCGCCGGCGGGGCATCTGCGCGTCAACGTGCCGGTGGCGATGGGGCGGCTGGTGTTCGCGCCGGAGCTGCGCGCCTTCCTCGAACGTTACCCGCGGCTCAGCCTCGAGCTGGGCTGCAGCGACCGCGCGGTCGACCTGGTGCGCGAAGGCGTGGACGTCGCGCTGCGCGGCGGCGATCTGCCCGATTCGCGGCTCTCGGCGCGGCCGGTGGGCGCGCTGCGCTTCGTGCTGTGCGCCGCGCCGCACTACGTCGAACGGCACGGCCTGCCCGGCAGCCCGGCCGACCTGGCGCGGCACCGGCAGGTCGGCTATCTGCTCGCCTCCACCGGCCGGCTGCGGCCGGTGGTTCTCGAGCGCGACGGCCAGGTCGTCGAGCACGAGCTGCCGGCCCGCTTCGTCACCACCGACAGCGCGGCGGCGCTGGGTGCCGGGCTGGACGGCCTGGGCCTGACCGTGCTGGCCGAGTTCGTCGCCGCCCATCACCTGGCCAGCGGCGCGCTGGTGCCGGTGCTGCCGGGCTGGCGTTGCCCGTCGCTGCCGCTGCACCTGGTGACGCCCGGCGCGCGCCGGCGCGCGGCGCGCGTGCAGGTGTTCATGGACTGGGCGCAGGCGTTGCTGCGCCGTCGGCTGGCGCCGCACATGGAATTGCTTTGAGCCCGCGGCCGCGGGACGGTGCCGGCGCGGTCCCCGGGCGCGCCGCGCAGAATGGCGCCATGGCCACCCACGACCACGCCCGCTGGCGCCACGAGCACGTCTTCGACACCGGCAATGCCGCCGGCGAACGCGGCACGCGGCTGGTGCTGTGGATCACCGCGGTGGCGATGGTCGCCGAGATCGCGGCCGGCTGGCTGTTCAACTCGATGGCGCTGCTGGCCGACGGCTTCCACATGAGCAGCCATGCGCTGGCCATCGGCCTGAGCAGCTTCGCCTATGCCGCTGCGCGCAAGCATGCGCGCGACCCGCGCTTCGCCTTCGGCACCTGGAAGATCGAGATCCTCGGCGGCTTCGCCAGCGCGGTGCTGCTGCTGGCCGTGGCCGCGCTGATGGTGGTGGGCTCGGTCGAGCGGCTGATCGAGCCGGCGCCGATCCACTACCGCGAGGCGATGCTCGTCGCCGTGCTCGGGCTGGCGGTGAACCTGGTGTCGGCGCGCATCCTGGGCGCGGCGCATCACCACGGGCACGACCACGAGCAGGGTCGCGCCGGCCACGCCGCCCACGGGCACGATCATGATCATGCCCGCGCCGCCGCCCGCGGCTACGGCCACGCGCATGGGCACGGCCATGTCCGCGGCCACGACCACGACCACCGCCATGCCACCGGCCACGGCGCTGCGCACGCGCACGACCTCAATCTGAAGTCGGCCTATGTGCACGTGCTCACCGACGCGGCCACCTCGGTGGCGGCGATCGTCGCGCTCGCCGGCGGCTGGTGGCTGGGCTGGGCCTGGTTCGATCCGGCGATGGGCATCGCCGGCGCGATCCTGGTCGCGCTCTGGGCGCGGGGCCTGATCGTCGACACCGGCAAGGTGCTGCTCGACCGCGAGATGGACCATCCCGTCGTCGACGAGATCCGCGACGTCATCGCCGTGCGCGGCGCGGCCAGCGAGACGGTGGCCACCGATCTGCATGTCTGGCGCGTGGGCCGCGCCACCTATGCCTGCGCGCTGACGCTGGTGACGCACGACGACCGGCTGACGCCGGCCATGGTGCGCGAATGGCTGGCGGTGCACGACGAGATCGTGCACTCGACGATCGAGATCCACCGCTGCCCGGACGGCTGAGCGCCGCGTCGAAAGGCGGCCGGGCCGCCGCCTGCGCGCGGCGACGCGTTCGAGGCCGAGCGTTGACACCGTCCTATGTTTCTATAAAAATGGAAACATGGATGAAAAAGCCGCCGTCGCTGCGCTCGCCGCCCTGGCCCAGGAGGCGCGGCTGCGCGTCTTCCGCGCGCTGGTCGGCGCCGGGCCCGAGGGCCTGACGCCCGGCGCGCTGGGCGCGATGCTCGACATCGCCGGCTCGACGCTGTCGTTCCACCTGAAGGAGCTGGTGCATGCCGGCCTGGTGACGGTGGACCGCGACGGCCGCAACCTGCATTACCGGCCGGCGCTGGCGCAGATGAACGCGCTGCTCGGCTACTTGAGCGACCACTGCTGCCAGGGGCAGGCCTGTGCGCCCCTGCGCGGCCGGCGTCGCACCACCTGCTGAGAGCAAGGAGATCCCATGAAGCGCTTCCACGTGCATGTCCACGTCGCCGACCTCGACAAGAGCATCGGCTTCTACTCGACGATGTTCGGCGCGCAGCCCGCGCGGGTCGAGGCCGACTACGCGAAGTGGATGCTCGACGACCCGGCGCTGAACTTCGCCATCTCCACCCGCGGCGCGGCCCCCGGCATCGACCACCTGGGCCTGCAGACCGACGACCCGGCCGAGCTCGCCACGCTGAAGGCGCGCGCCGAAGCGGCCGGCGCCGCGTTGCGCGACGAGGGCACCACCACCTGCTGCTACGCGCGCAGCGAGAAGCACTGGGTCACCGACCCGACCGGCATCGCCTGGGAACACTTCCACACGCTGCAGAACATCCCGGTGTTCCGCGAAGGCGAAGCCACCGCCTGCTGCCCGGCCGCGGCGCCGGCTGCGAAGCCGGCGGCGGTGCCGGTGAAGGCGGCGACCGGCTGCTGCTGAAGGCACGCCATGGACTACAAGGTCCGCCACGTGCTGTTCGTCTGCACCGGCAATTCGGCGCGCTCGATCCTGGCCGAAGGGTTGATGAACGAGCTCGGCCGCGGCCGCTTCGTCGGCCACTCCGCCGGCAGCCACCCGAAGGACCGGCCGCACCCGCTCGCGCTGCAGACGCTGGCGCAGTTCCGCCTGCCCACCGACGGCTTCCGCAGCAAGAGCTGGGACGAGTTCTCCCGGCCCGGTGCTCCGGAGTTGGACTTCGTCATCACCGTGTGCGACCAAGCCGCCGGCGAGGCCTGTCCGCACTGGCCGGGGCAGCCGATGACGGCGCATTGGGGCCTGCCCGACCCGGCAGCGGTGCAGGGCGGTCCGGAGGACCAGCAGAAGGCCTTCCGCGATGCCTTCGTGGCGCTGCGCCGCCGAATCGAGCTGATGCTGGCCCTGCCGCTGCAGTCGCTGGACGCGATGGCGCTGCAGCGCGAGATGCAGGCGATCGGCCAGCGCTGAGAAGGCTCGCATGGGGCTGTTCGAGCGCCTTCTCAGCCTGTGGGTCGGGCTCGGCATGGCCGCCGGCGTGGGCCTGGGCCTGTGGCTGCCGGGCGCGTTCCAGGCCGTGGCGGCGCTGGAGGTGGCGCACGTCAACCTGGTCGTCGCGCTGCTCATCTGGGTGATGATCTACCCGATGATGATCCAGATCGACTGGTCTGCGATCAAGCGCGTCGGCCAGCGGCCGCAAGGGCTGGCGCTGACGCTGGTGGTCAACTGGCTGATCAAGCCGTTCACGATGGCCGCGCTCGGCGTGCTGTTCTTCAAGCACCTGTACGCGCCCTGGGTCGACCCGGCATCGGCCGGCGAGTACATCGCCGGCATGATCCTGCTCGGCGTCGCGCCGTGCACCGCGATGGTCTTCGTCTGGAGCCAGCTGGTGAAGGGCGATGCCAACTACACGCTGGTGCAGGTGTCGGTCAACGACGTGGTGATGGTCTTCGCCTTCGCACCGATCGCCGCGTTCCTGCTGGGGGTGACCGACATCGCCGTGCCCTGGCAGACGCTGCTGCTGTCCACCGTGCTCTACGTGGTGCTGCCGCTGGGGGCCGGCATGGCCACGCGCCGCGCACTGCTGCGGCGCGGGCGGGGCGCGCTGGCCGGTTTCGTCGCGGCGCTGAAGCCATGGTCGGTGGTGGGCCTGATCGCCACCGTGGTCTTGCTGTTCGCCCTGCAGGCGCCCACGCTGGTCGCGCAGCCGCTGATCATCGCGATGATCGCGCTGCCGCTGCTGCTGCAGACCTACGGCATCTTCGCCATCGGCTGGGCCGGCGCCCGGCTGCTGAAGCTGCCGCAGGACATCGCCGGGCCCGCGTGCCTGATCGGTACCAGCAACTTCTTCGAGTTGGCGGTGGCGGTGGCGATCTCGCTCTTCGGCCTGCACTCGGGCGCGGCGCTGGCCACCGTGGTCGGCGTGCTGGTCGAGGTGCCGGTGATGCTGTCGCTGGTGTGGTGGGTCAACCGAAGCCGGCGCGCCCGGGCGGCCGGCTGGCGCACGGCCTGAGCCGGGCCGCCGGCAGCCTCAGTCCGTCGACGTTCCGTCCCGGGCCGGCGGTGCTGCGCGCGTGATCTCCACCTGCAGCGGCGCCCGCGTGTCGAGGTGCACGTCGCGCTGCGGAAAGGCGATGGCGATGCCCGCGCCGCGCAGCGCCTGCTCGATGGCGAAGCGCAGGTCGCTGTCGATGCCCGGCCCGGGCCGGGGCCCGTCCAGCCGCAGCCAGTACTGCAGCCGGAACATCAACGCGTCGGCGCCGAAGTCGTCGAACAGCACCTCGGCGGCCGGATCGGCGAGCACCGCCGCATGCCGCTGCGCGCAGTCGAGCATCAGCGACGACGTGCGCCGGGTGTCGGAGCCGTAGGCCACGCCGACCACGAGGCTGCGGCGGACCATCGGGTTGCCCGCGCTCCAGTTGCTGACCTGGTTCTCGAGCAGGTTCGAGTTCGGCACCAGCGTCTCGACGCCGTCGAAGCCGCGCACCGTGGTCGCGCGCAGGTCGACCGCGGTCACCGTGCCCGAGACGCCGCCGATGGTGACGATGTCGCCGACGCGCACCTTGCGCTCGAACAGGATGATCGCGCCGCTGATCAGGTTCTTGATCACGTTCTGCGCGCCGAAGCCGACGCCGATGGCCAGCGCGCCGCCCAGGAACGCGAAGGCCGTCAGCGGGATGCGCGCCATGCGCAGCACCACCAGCAGCACCACCAGCGCGAGCAGCCACATCAGCCAGCGGTGCAACACCCGCGCCACCTGCGGCGACACGCCCAGCCGTGCCACCATCAGCCGGCGCGCCCGCTCGCCCAGGCTCGCGGCGAGCCAGTAGCCCAGGCCGAACAGCAGCAGCGCGCCCAGGCTCTTGCCGACCGTCACGCCGTACTCGACGTCGACCGTGCGGCCGTCGACGCGGCTGCTCTCGGTGGCGCTGAAGATCTCGAACTCCCAGATCCGGCGCAGCAGATCGGCGGCACCGGTGCGCGCCCGGTCGAACCAATCGCGCACGCTCTCGGGCGCGGCGGCGACATCGAGGTCGTCGCGGCTGCGTTCGAGCAGCACCGCGCTGCGCGCCAGCCGCTCGACGATGCGCTCCTGCACCGCGATCTGCCGCTGCAGCGCGGCCAGCGCGTCCTGCTCGGCGCCCGCGGGCGCGCCGTCCCCCTCCTGCGCGGCCAGGCGGGCGCGCTGCAGCCGCTGCGCCGACCGCAGCAGCTCCAACTGCTCGACCGCGCTGCGCCGGCGGGCCTGCACCTGTTCGATGGCCTGCACCAGCGCGGCCGCCATGCGCTGCCGCTGCGGCGCATCGCCGGCC
>JAFLDG010000120.1 GCA_017302495.1 Burkholderiales bacterium | reverse complement strand
GCCGCCCCGCACCGGCCTCGGGGCGCCGGCACTGGCGGCCCGTGCTGGCGATGTGTCAATCGATCACGAAGGCAACGGGCGCGCCACGAGCGGCCCGCGGCCCGCGGCCAGAATGCGCGGGCCGGCCTGCGGCAGCGTTGCGCTGCGCTGCGCTGCCGGCGGCTGCCCGCACCGCCTCCGAAGCCCACTCCGATGAACCCGATGCTCTGGCGTGTCGTGCTCGGCACGGTCATCGCCGTGGCGCTGCTCGCGCTCGTGCTCTGGGGCCTGGACCTGCAGGCGCTGGGCCGGACATTGGCACAGGCCCGGCCCGAGCCGCTGGTCGCCGCGGTCGCGGTGACCGTGCTCGCCTACTGGCTGCGCGCCTGGCGCTGGCAGGCGCTGCTCGCGCCGGTGCTGCGCGTGCCGGTGGCCGAGCTGCATCGGGCGACGCTGGTCGGCTTCGCCGCGAGCCTGGCGGTGCCGCGCTCGGGCGAGTTTCTGCGCCCGTGGCTGGTGGCGCGCCGGCATCCGGTGGCGGCGTCGGCCGGCTTCGCGACCATCGTCGTCGAGCGCGTGGTCGACCTGAACTGCGTTCTGGCCATGCTCGCTTTGTACCTGTTCGTGCTGCCGCGACCGGCCATGGAGATCCACGGCCGCTGGCTCGACGCCCTCGGCACCGCCGGTCTCGCGGCGGCGCTGGTGGCCGTGCTGCTGCTGGCGACCCTCTGGGGCCTGCATGCCTACGGCGATGCCCTGGGACGGCGCCTGGCCGGCGTCGGTCGCCGTCTGCCCGCCTGGCTGGCCGAACGCGCGGGCGGTGTCGCGCGCGCGTTTACCGAGGGCCTGGCCGTGCTGCGCGCGCCGCTGCGCCAGCACGCGCTGTTGGCGCTGCAGTCGGCGCTGATGTGGGCGGCGACGATCGCCGCCTATCACTTCGTGCACCGCGCGCTCGGCATCGACCTGCCGCCGCAGGTCACGCTGCTGCTGACGGCGTTCCTGGTCGTCGGCGAGGCCATCCCGACGCCCGGGCTGATCGGCGGCTTCCACGCCTTCTACGTGCTCGTGCTGGTCGAGATCTACGGCGTCGACCGGCAGAGCGCGACCGCGGCCGCGATCGCCGCGCATGCGCTGACGAACCTGCCGGTGCTGGTCGGCGGCGCCTGGCTGGTGGCCCGCGGCGACGTCGGGCTGAAGCGGCTGGCGCAGGCGGCGCGCAGCCATCCCGAAGCCTGACCGGCGCGGGACGCCGCGGCCGTACGAGCCGCGGCCGCCCGGCGCCGAGGCCCGCCGATCAGGTCACGAACCGCGCCGCGCGTACCGGCAGCGCACGGCGCTGCTCGATCGCCGCGGCATGCGCCCCCATGCCGCGCACGTCGAAGGTCGCCTGCAGCCGGCCCAGGTAGTGCTCGGCGCACTGCAGCTTCTCGGCCGCGGTCAGGCGCATGCCGGGGAAGAAGCCGAGCGACGGCACGTCCTCGCCGCCGAGGAAGTCCAGCGGATGCAGCAGGATCGACGGCTCGTGCCGCAGCAGCCGGCACATGGCGAACGCGAGGTGCACGTACGCCCGCGCGAGCCGCGGCGCGATCGCATGCAGGTAGACGACGTAGCTCAGGTGGATCGGGATCCGCAGCAGCGGCATCGTCGTCACCGGGATCTCCAGCAGGCGGCCCCCGGGCAGCTGCCACTCGTACGGGTCGATCGGCCGGAAGCCCTCCTGCCACGAGCCGAACAGCCGGCTGCGCTTGGCCCGCTCCTCGGGCGTGAGCCGGGCGGTCATGAAGTAGTAGGCGCGCGCGAGCGGGCCGAGGAAGGTGGGGAAGGTGCTCGCGTCGAAGCGATAGCCGCGCCGATGCAGCACGCGCAGCGTCGTCTCCGACAGGCTGTAGCCCGGGCCGCGGAAAACGCGCGGCCGCACGCCGGTGGCGGCCTCGATGTGGCGCTCGGCGGTCGCCAGTTCGGCCTCGAGCTCGGCTTCGGCGTACAGGTGCAGCCACGGCTCGTGGCGCTGCGAGTGGTTGCCGATCTCGTGGCCGGCCTCGGCGATCAGGCGCAGCGCGCGCCGGTTCTTCTCGAGCTCGGCGTCCTGGCCGACGACGAAGAAGGTGATCGTCAGGCCACGTCGGGCAAGCAGTTCCAGCACCCGCGGCACCACCACGTCCAGGTACGACGGCAGGGCCTCCCAGGCCGGGTCGCCGCGGGTCTTCAGGTACGACCATTCGTTATCGAGGTCGAGCGACAGGCTGGCCAGCGGTTTGTTCGGCATCAGAGGGCGGCGTAGGCGGCGGCGGCGCGTTCGGCCAGCTGCACGGTTTCGTTGACGTTCAGCGTGCCGTTCACGATTTGCGCGGCGTTGACGATGTGCAGCCCCGGCACCGAGGTATCGGTGGGCGGCAGCCGCTGCGAGTAGCCGATCGTGGGCAGCGGCACGACGTGGCGCACGCGCGAGACGCGGAAGGCGAGCACGTCCGCGTCGCCGACCTGCGGGTAGACGCGCTGCAGCGCGGGCAGGAAGCGCGCGCGCAGCGCCTCGTCGTCCAGCTCGAACACCGGGTCGTCCGGCGCGGCGTAGCGCGGCAGGTAGACCAGCCCGCGGCCGCCGAAGTGCTGCGGCCGCGCCATCGCCGACATCTCGATGATGCCGGTGAACGGAAAGCCGTCGTCGAGCAGGTTGGTGACGTAGAAGCCGTCCAGCGGCCGGCGCAACAGCGCCGACGCGCAGACGATGCCCAGATGCTCGGCATCGGTCAGGGCCGCGGCCTCCGCCGGACCGAGGCCGGCACACAGCCGGGCCGCGGCCGGCGACGGCGTGGTCACGACGACATGGTCGAAGGCCTGGGCCGGCCCGAGCCGCGGCGCGACGACGACACCGCCTTCGCCGCGCCCGACCCGCGCGACCGGACAGCCGAGCCGGACCGCCACGCCGTCGTGCGCCAGGCGCTGGGCGAAGCGGTCGAGCACGCGCGCATAGCCGCCGGCGACGGTGCCGAACATCTCCTTCTTCATGCCGGAGCGGCGCGCGGCATAGAGCCGCTGGATCGTCGCCCAGATGAACGCGGCCGAGGTCCGACGATGGGACTCGCCGAGCTTCGAGCGCAGCAGCGGCAGCCAGAAGCGCTCGAAGGTGCGCGCGCCGGACCAGCGCCGCAGCCAGTCCTCGACCGGCACCTGCTCGAGCCGCCGCCAGTCGCGGATGCGCGAGGCGCCGACGATCGTCGCGCCCAGGCGCAGCACGTCGCCGAAGCGCAGCACCGGAAAGCGCAGCAGCTCGAGCGTGTTCGACACCGAGTGCAGCCGGCCCTGCGCGAACACGCCGGTGCGCGTCTCGGTCCATTCGAGCTCGGCGCCGAGCCCCAGCTCGTCCAGCAGGCGCCGCAGCGCCGCGTCCGACAGCAGCGTGACGTGGTAGTGCCGGTCCCAGACCACGTCGCCGAGCTGCCAGGCGCCGGCCAGGCCGCCGAGTGCCGGCGCGGCTTCGTACAGCGTGACCTCCTTGCCCTGCTGGCGCAAACGCAGCGCCAGCGTCAGGCCGAGCATCCCGCCGCCGACCACCGCCCAGCGGGATGGCGATCGACCGCCGGTCATCGCGGCAGCGGGGTCGCGCCCGGGGCCCTGGGCGCGGCGCCGCGCTCCAGCAGCATGCGCCCGATCAGCCGCAGGTGGCCCCTGATCGTGCGCAGCACCTTCATCTTCGAATGCCCGACCAGCCGGGTCTCGAGCACCGCCGGGGCTTCGGCGATGCCCTGGCCGCGGCGGTCGACGACCATCAGGAACTCGGCGACGCCGAGGAAGCCCCCCTCGCGCAGCTCGACGTCGGCGACGCGGCTGCGCCGGTAGGCGCGGAAGCAGCTGGTGTAGGTGTACAGCTTGTGGCGAAAGAGCCGCCGGTAGACGAAGGACAGGCCGCGCGACAGGAACAGGCGCCAGCCGGGCACGTTGCGGACTTCGCCCTGGGGGTGGTACGGCGAGGCGGTGACGACCGCGACGTCGTCGCCGAGCAGCGGCAGCAGGCGCTCGATCTGGTGCGGGTCGTAGGTGCAGTCGCAGTCGATCGAGCAGACGACTTCGGTCTCGGCGTGGCGCAGCCCGGTGAGGATCGCCCGCGCGACGCCGGCGTTGCGTTCGTGCCGCAGCACCTGGCAGCCCGGTTCGCGGCCGAAGTGCTCGAGCAGCTGGGCGTAGGTGCCGTCGCTGCTGCCGTCGTCGACGAAGACGCACTGCAGGCTCCAGCGCCCGGCCAGATCCTTCGCCAGCTCGGCCAGCGTGTTGCGCAGGTAGCGCAGCACGCGCTCCTCGTTGTAGCAGGGCACGACGAGCGTGACCGGCGCGCCGCCGGGCCACTGGATCGGCGGCGGCGGCAGCGGGGCGGCCGCCGCCGCGGCCGGTGTCGCCGGCGCGCCGAGCGTTTGGGTCGGGAGCTGCAGCCAGTCGCGCGCCGGCCCGAACCGGTAGCGCGACAGGTAGTGGCGCAGGCACCAGATCGTCTTGTCGAGCTTGTGGTACTGCTTGTACTGCGCGGCGCGGGTGGCGCCGGTGATGCGCGGCAGGTCCTCGTCCAGCTCCCAGACGTGGAAGTACATGATCAGCGGCGCCGGGTCGGTCCGGACCCGGTGCGCGACCAGGCGCCCGACCACCTTGTGCGGCGCATGGCGCAGCCAGGCGCCGCCGGCGATCGGCAGGCTGAGGCCGGCGAAGGACCAGCTCGTCAGCGGCAGCTCGTGCAGTTCGCCGGCCCCGCTCTTGTGGACGAAGGGGCGGCGCAGCCACGGTTGCCCGGCGGCGCTGAAGCCCCGCGGATAGACGCTCGAGTCGTAGCGGTAGCCTTCCTCGGCGAGCACGTCCAGCGCCCAGTGGTCGGTGGTCTCGAGATGGCCGCGGGCGAGGCGGTAGCCGAGCACCTGCACCCCGGCGGCCTGCTCGAGCGCGGTGCGCGATCGGCGCGCATCGGCGCGGAACTCCTCGGGGCCCATCTCGAGCAGGCTGCGGTGCAGGTACCCCTTGCTCGCCAGTTCGTGGCCGCGCGCGACGATCTCCCGCACGACACCGGGCATCTCGTCGGCGACCCAGCCGAGCGTGAAGAAGGTCGCCTTGACGCCCTGCTCGTCGAGCAGGTCGAGCACGCGCTGCGTGTTGTGTTCGATGCGCGGCTCGAAGCGGTGCCAGTGCTCGGTGCGCACCAGGCCGCTGAAGGCGCTGACCTGGAAGTGGTCCTCGACCGCGAAGCTCAGGACATGCCGGCGCTCGGTCCTCGGGTCCCCGGCAGGGCGTGCATCGGCATCCGCATCGGCCATCGTCTTCGGTGCCGCCCTCAGCCGATGCCGGCCGCCGCCGTCGCGACCATCGCCGACGGCACCCCGCCGGCCCGGGCCGCGGCCGACGCGGTGTCGCCGGGGGTGCCGATGCGGCAGCCGGTGACGCAGGTGCCGGCGATCCGCTGCACCTCGTCGAAGCGCACCCGGTTGAAGTCGTCGCCGGCGTAGCGACGGTTCAGGAAGTCGACGAGCCCCTGCAGTTCGTTCGCGACCCCGGTCTCCACCGCGCGGAAGCCCGCGGCGACCGCCTCCACGAGCCCGGCGCCCGGCGCCTGCGTGCCGCGGCCGATGCCGCAGTAGCGGCGCCCGCGTGCGCGGAAATCGTCGGCATGCCAGAGGTTGCACGCGTCGACCACGGCTGCGTCCGGTGCCCGCGCGAGCAACTCGTCGCGGCCGTCGAGGTAGACCTTGTGGCCGACGCACAACACGATCCAGTCCGCCCCCGCGAGCGCGACGCCGAGATCCTGCGTGAAGCGGTCGGCGAGGGCGGTGCGGCGCAGGTTCTGGTCGGTCGGATGGACGTAGGGGTCGTGGATCATCACCGCGGCGCCGCGGTCGATCAGCTGGCGCGCGAGCACGAGTGTCGGCGAATTCCGGGTGTCCTCGCTGTTGAAGCGGTAGGCCGCGCCGAGCAGCGCGACCCGCCGCCCCGCGACCGGGCCCAGGTGGCGCTCGGCCAGCGCCAGCGTGCGCGCCGGCGAGCCGTCGTTGACGCTGCGGGCGCGCAGGATCAGGCTGCTCCGGGTGTCCTGCTCGGCCTGCAGCGCCCGCCACCACAGCAGGATCCCGTCCTTCGGCAGGCAGTGCCCGCCGACGCCCAGCGTGGGCACGAGCAGGCCGCCGCTCGGCACCGCGTTCGGGTCGGCGGAAGCGGCGTCGCTGTCGTGCAGCCGGGCATTGGCGGCGTCACGCAGCGCGAAGAAATCGATGTCGTTCGCATCGCACCAGGCAGCCACCTCGGCAGCATACGCGATGCGGACATCGCGGTAGGCGTTCTCCAGCGTCTTCACGACCTCGGCGGTCAGGCTGTTGGTCCGGTGCAGCGTGCCGCGCGTGACGATGTGCCGGTACAGCCGCGCGATCAGCGCCGGCGTGTCGGGATGCAGGCCGGCGACGACCTTGTCGGAACTGGCCACGCGCTCGACCAGGCGGCCCGGCATGACGCGGTTCGGGCTGTTGCCGAGCAGGACGTCGCGCCCCTCGGCCAGGCCCTGCGAGGCGAACAGCTCACGCACCAGCGTCGTCATCGTCGACGGCGCGAGCGTGGACTCGAACACGACCAGCGGCACGTTGCCGGCGGGGCGCTGCTTCAGCGCCTGCGCCAGGCCGTGCAGCGCCTCGAACAGCGGGCCGTAGTCGGGTTCCAGATCGCGCTTGTCGGTCTGCGTGCACACCAGCACGACGTCGGCCTCCCTCGCCACGCCGATGTCGTGGCTGGCCCGCAGCCGGCCGGCGGCGACCGCTTCGGCGACGATGCGGTCGAGCGCGGGTTCGATGCCGCCGATCGGCGAGCGGCCGGCATTGATCGCGTCGACCTTCCAGCCCGAGGTCGGCGAATCGCGCTGGACCACGGTCACGGTGGCCGGCGGCCCGCCGCCCTCGCGGATGGCGGCATGGGCCAGCAAGGCGGCCATCGGCATGCCGACGATGCCGGGGCCGACGACGACGATGTGCCGAACGCACCAATCGGCCACCCGGCCGTCCCTGAATGTCAATGGCATGGAGCGATGGTCTCGGCGGAAGAGGCAGTCGGCAGGTGGTCGGACGGGTGATCGGCGCGCAGACCGGGCAACGCACCGTCGGCATCGAAGAAGCTGCGGTGCCACAGCTCCAGGTTCAGCAGGCCCCACAGGCCGCGGCCGAAGGCGGACTCGGAGCCGATCAGGCGCTCGACCTCGGCAGGATCGGTGATGCCGCGCTCGCGCGCACGGCGCGACAGCAGCAGGTCCGCGAAAAAATCCCGCGACCGGCCGCGGGCCCACAGGTGCAGCGGCACCGGGAAGCCCATCTTGTCCTTGCGCTGCAGCACCGAGGCCGGCAGGCGGTTGCCGATCACCCGGCGCAGCACGTGCTTCAGCTCGCCGCCGCGGAACTTCAGCGCCGGCGGCATCCCGGCCACCAGTTCGGCGATGCGCGGGTCCAGCAGCGGCACGCGCGACTCGAGCCCGTGCGCCATCGTCACCCGGTCCTCGACCTGCAGCAGCGCCGGCAGGTGGGTGAGCAGGTCGTAGTGCGTCATCTTGTTGACGTACGACAGCGTCTGCGGATGGTTGAACACGGCCTGGAAGCGCTCGAAGCGGGTCTGCGCGCACCCGCCGCCGCGGAACTCCGCGCTGAGCAGCTGGTGCGCACCGGCGCTGCGGTCGACGAGGCGGAAGTAGCGTGCGTCCATCGGGCCGAACAGGCCCTCGCGCCAGAACGCCTGCAGCATCGGCCCGTACTGCTGCAGCGCCGGCAGGTTCGGCACGATCGAGCCGAGCGAGACGATGTGCTCGCCCTCGTCGTTGGTTTCGAAGATCGCGCCCTTGAGCGCCTGCTCGAGGTAGGCCACCAGGTAGCGCGCGTAGCCGCCGAAGATTTCGTCGCCGCCCTGGCCGCCGAGCACGACCTTGACGTGGCGCGCGGCATGGCCGGAGACCATGTACTGCGGGAACAGGCCCGGCCCGGCCACCGGCTCGTCCATGTGGTAGACGAGGCGCGGCATCGCCTCGATGAAGTCGGCCTCGGTCGGCGTGATCACGTGCAGCCGGGTGCCGTAGCGCTCGGCGACCGCACGCGCGTGGGCCGACTCGTCGAACTCGGGGCCTTCGTCGAAACGGCCGGTGAAGGTGTCCATCGGCGCGGCCAGCAGCGGCGCGGCCAGCGCGGTGATCAGGCTCGAATCGGTGCCGCCGCTCAGGTACGCGCCGACCGGCACGTCGCTGCGCAGCTGCAGCCGCACCGCGTCCTGCAGCAGCGCGTCCAGCTGCTCGACCGCGCGCGCTTCGACGAGGCCGGGGTCGACGCGGAAGTCCAGCTCCCAGTAGCGCCGGGTCCGGGCCGGCCCGCCGTCGAGCGGCACGACCCGCAGGCTGCCCGGCGGCAGCGCGCGGATGCCGGCGAACATCGTGTCCTGGCCCTGCACGTACTGGAAGGTGAGGTAGTCGCGCACGCCTTCGATGTCGGGCCGCACCTCGACGCCCGGATGCGCGAGCAGGGCCTTGATCTCGCTCGCGAACAGGATCCGGCCCGGGCTCTCGTGCAGGTACAGCGGCTTGATGCCGAAGTGGTCGCGGGCGAGCAGCAGCCGGCGTCGGCGATGGTCGACCAGCGCGAAGGCGAACATGCCGTTCAGCCGGCGCACCGCGTCGTCGCCGAACTCCTCGACCAGCTGCAGGATGACCTCGGTGTCGGAGCGCGTCCGGAACCGGCGGCCGCGGCGCACGAGTTCGTCGCGCAGCTCGAGGTAGTTGTAGATCTCGCCGTTGAAGACGATCGTCAGCGGGCCGTGCTGCATCGGCTGCGCGCCGGTGTCCAGGTCGATGATCGCGAGCCGCCGGTGGGCCAGGCCGATGCCGCCGCTGATGCACTCGCCTTCGCCGTCCGGCCCGCGGTGCGCGAGCGCCCGGCTCATGCGGCGCAGCACCGCCGCCGGCACGGGCGCGCCGTCGGTGTGGACGATGCCGGCGATGCCGCACATGTTCCTAGAGCAACGCCGCGATCCGCGCCGCCGCGTCGCCTTCGCCGTAGAGCGGGGGCCGCGAACCGGGCACCTGCAGGTCGCGCACCGCCGCGACGATGCGCTCGGTATCGGCGCCGACCAGCGTGTTCCAGCCCGCGGCCACGGTCTCCACCCACTCGGTGTTGTCGCGCAGCGTGAGGCACGGCCGGCCGAGCCAGTAGGCCTCCTTCTGCACGCCGCCCGAGTCCGTCAGGATCGCCCGCGCATGCAACTGCAGGCCCACCATGTCCAGGTAGCCCACCGGCTCGACCAGGTGCAGTCCGGGCCGTGACGGCCCGGCCCAGCCGGCGACCGCCAGGGCCTTGCGTGTGCGCGGATGCACCGGGAAGACCACCGGATCGTCGATGTGCTCGAGCGCCGCCATGATCGCGCGCAGCCGCTGCGGGTCGTCGGTGTTTTCGGCGCGATGCACGGTGACGAGCAGGTAGGCGCCGGGTGCGATACCGAGGGCGCGCAGCACCGGCGGCTGCGCGGGCAGGCGCCGGGCCGCATCGGCCACGGCCTCGGCCATGACGTCGCCGACCTCGTGCACCCCGCGCACGATGCCCTCGGCCGCCAGGTTGCGCACCGCGGCCGGGCTCGGCGCCAGCAGCAGTTGCGCGACGTGGTCGACGAGCACGCGGTTCACCTCTTCGGGCATGCGCCGGTCGAAGCTGCGCAGCCCGGCCTCGACGTGCGCGACCGGCCGGCCGAGCTTGGCCGCGGCCAGCGCCGCGGCGAGCGTGGAGTTGGTGTCGCCGTAGACGAGCACGTGGTCTGGCGCCTCGCGCTGGATGACGGCTTCGATCGCGCCGAGCATCGCCCCGGTCTGGGCGCCGTGCGGGCCGGAGCCGATGCCCAGGTTGCAGTCCGGCGGGCACAGGCCGAGTTCGTCGAAGAACACCGCCGACATCCGGTCGTCGTAGTGCTGGCCGGTATGGACGAGGTATTCATGATGGCCGGCCTGCCGCAGCGCGCGGCCCACCGGCGCAGCCTTGACGAACTGGGGACGGGCTCCAACGACGGTCACGATGCGGGCCATGGTGCGGAGCCTTCGGACACGTCGGGCATCCACTCGGAAACGAAACGATTCTACGGTCAGCGGCCACGGCCACCGGCCCGCCGCAAGGCGTGACGGGACCTTGATCACGGGATCGCGGGCGCCGCGCCGTGAAGTCCTGCGCACCCCGGCGCGGAACGGGCACGGCGGGCGGCGGGCCGGCCGCACGCATCCCGGAATCGAAAGGACCGCAACGCGCCGTCCGGCCACCGCGCCCGGGCCGCGCCGGCCACGGGGCGGCCCGGGCGCGGCCGGGGTTCGCGCCGGCCGTGCGCTCAACGCCGGCGCTTCACCGCCTCGCCCAGCGCGATCACCGCCATCGCGTAGTAGCTCGACCAGTTGTAGCGCGTGAGCGCGTAGAAGTTCTGCGTGCCCGCGACATAGGTCGGTGCGGCGGCGCCGTTCTGCAGTTCGACCAGCGCGAGCAGGCCCTCGTGGTCGCGGGCCGCGGCGTCGAGCTCGGCGCCGAGCTCGGCCATGCGCGCGGCGTCGAAGCTCGGCACGATGTCGGGCTGCAGCAGCGTCGCGCGCGCGCTCGCGTCCACCGGTACCGCGACGTCGAAGGTGACGGCCAAGTCGCGTTGCCAGCCGTGGGCAGCGAGGTAGTTCGCGACGCTGCCGATCGCATCGGCCGCGCTGCCGACCAGGTCGATGCGGCCGTCGCCGTCGAAATCGACCGCGTGGCGGTTGATGCTGCTCGGCATGAACTGGGGCAGCCCGATCGCGCCGGCGTAGGAGCCCTTCGGCGCCGCCGGCGCGAGGCCCTCGCGCCGGCACAGCAGCAGGAACGCTTCGAGCTCGCCGCGGAAGAAGGCGCTGCGGTCGCTGCGTCCGGCCGGGAAATCGAAGGCCAGCGTGGCCAGCACGTCGAGGACGCGGAAGTCGCCGAGGATGCGACCGTAGAAGGTCTCGACGCCGACGATGCCGACCACGACCTGCGCCGGCACGCCCCACCGCGCCTGCGCGCGCGCCAGCCAGGCGTCGTGGTCGTTCCAGAAGCGGATGCCGGCGGCGATGCGCTGCGGCTCGACGAAGCGGTCGCGATACGCGGCCCAGTTCTTCGCGGTGCCGGCCGCCGGCGGCATCATCAGCCGCTGCGCCGCCGGCTGCAGCCGGGCCTGGGCGAGCTGCGCGCTCACCCAGTCCGCCGGCAGCGTCACGCAGATTGGCGGTGGAGCCGCTGTCACGCTAGCTGCTAATGCCAATGTCAG
>JAFLDG010000012.1 GCA_017302495.1 Burkholderiales bacterium | reverse complement strand
AAAAAGGAGAAATATCAGAGGGTCATGCAAGGTCTATACTTGCGCTTGATAATGATGTTGATAAAATGCTCCTATGGAAAAGAATTACATCTGAAAATCTAAGCGTCCGCAGGACCGAAGAGCCGCCTCGCGCGGCGTCGCCGGCCTCACCGCGTGTACTCCGCGTAGGCCAGGCCGCGGCCCTCGAGCCGGCGCCCGGCCAGCCGCAGGTCGAGGGTGGTCGGGCCGCTGCTTTCGCCGATGCGCGCGATGGCGGCGCTGCGGTTGTCGGGTGCGACGATCTCGAGGTAGGCGTCGATCTCGACCGTGAGTGCGATCCGGTCGCGCTCGTCGGCGGCGTCGAGCACGATCGCGCGTGGCGCGCGCGCTGTCCGGTCGGCCAGGCGCGTGGCCATCGCGCCGGGCAGCCGCGGCGGCAACGTCGCGTCGTCGTGCCAGCGCCAGCGCAGCCGCAGCGCCGGGCCGAGGAAGACCTTGCGCAGCGCGCCGCCGACGAGCATGAACAGGTACGGCAATCCGCGGGCCGCGTGCGCCCGGTCGGTGCGCCAGTCGACCACCACCGTCACCGCTTCGTCGCCGCAGGCGGCATGGGCGACCAGCCACTCCCAGCCGAAGTCCTCGCCCCAGCGGAAGCGGCCGAAGTTGTGGTCGTGGTAGCAGAACCAGCCGTCACCGATCGCCGCCGCCTCGCCGCAGGCGGCGAGCCGACCTTCGGCCTGCAGTTGCGGCAGCAGCCCCCAGCCGATGAAGCCGCTGCCGAACGGGGCGCCATCGGTGACGAGCAGCGGCGTCGAGGCCGGGGTCGCGTGCAGCATCAGCTGCAGCTCGAGGTCGGGCGGCGCGATGCGCAGCGCGAGGCGCTCGCCGTCGAAGCCGAAGCTCGCCTCGTCGCCGTCGATGGCGAGCGGCCGCGACCTCACCATCCCGGCCTGCCACGGCTGTGACCGGCTCGCGCCGTGCACGCGACCGTCCGGCCGGTGCACCACCAGCGTCCACTGCAGCTCGGCGTCACTGCCGCCGCCGACGAGGTTGACGTTGGCGATCGCGCGCCAGCCGCTGGCCGGGTGCAGCAGCACGACGTGGTACCAGTCCTTCCAGTCGTGCGCCGCGGCCTGCGGCTGCGCCGGGATGCGCAGCGCCTCGATCCGGTCCACGAGTTCGGCGGGCGCCGGCGCCATCGCGATGCGCCCCGATCGCGGTCGCGGTCAGCGGCCGAGCGAGCCGCCCTCGCCGAGCACGTCGTCGCCGGCCGCGCCACCGGCGCCACCGTCGTCGCCGTCCTTCGGCGGCGGCGCCGGTGCCTGCGCCTCGATCTGCGCGAGCGCGGCGTCGATCCGCGGCGACAGCGCGGCCAGCCCGAGCAGCAGGCTCGCGAACCAGCGGTCGGCATGCGTGCCGAGCGTCGCCGCGAACGATTGCAGCTGCGCATCGGACAGCCGGACTTCGCTGCGCGGGCCGCCGAGCTCGATGTCGGCATCGGCCAGGCCGAGCAGCCAGCGCTCCCAGATCGTCAGCAGCTGGCCCTGGCCCTGCGGGCCGCCGAGCGCGGCGCTCAGGCCCGAGGCGGCCGAAAGCCCCGACAGTACCCAGCGCGGCAGCTGTGCCGACGCGAACGACACCACGCCGTTCTTGAAGAAGCGGGTGCGGCCGAGCCGTTCGAGCCGGGCCGCGCCGGCCTCGGTGGCCAGCACGCCGTCGCCGACGCGCGCGACCGCGGCCAGCAGCTCGGCCACGAGCCAGCGTGCCGGCAGCAGGTCGAGCCCGGCCAGTCCGGCGACCAGGCTGTAGCTCGCCTGCGCGACCGAGCCGAACTCGTCGCCGCCGCCGGGTGCCGGCTCGTCGCCGATCGGCAGCGCGACGTCGAGCGGCACCTCCAGCGCCGGCAGCGGCAGGCCCGGCTCGCCGGCGGGCAGCACGGTCAGCGTCAGCGGCACGCCGGCTTCGCCGATGCCGGGGAAGCGCAGCGTCGTTGTCAGCGTCGCGCCGGCGGCCAGGTGCGCCGGCACGCGCAGCGTGACCGTCTGGCGCGCCGAGGCGCCCTGCAGCAGGTAGGCATAGGCCGGTTCGATCCGGGCGGAGGCCGGCAGGATGTCGCCGTCGCTGGCGACCCAGTCGTCGACCGTCGGCCGCACCAGCGCCGCGGCCATCATCCGGTTGCGCAGGCTCAGGCGCAGCGCCAGCACCATGCCGGGGCGGGCTTCGAGGTCGGCTCTGGGGGCGGCGGGCATCGGGGTCAGAGGTTACGGTAGATCACGTAGTTCACCAACTCGCGCAGGAAGCGGGCGTCGACGACCGCGCAGGGCCAGGCCTCGTCGGCGGCGATCTCGGTGGCCGGCGCGAGGAAGCCGAGCCCGGCCAGCAGCTTCGATGCCAGCGCCGCGTGCTCGCGCGCGACCGCCCAGCCGTGCGCGATGCTGCCGCAGGCCTGCATCTCGGCGTGCAGCCGGGCGATCTGCGCCGGCGTCTTGCGCTCGCGCGGCGTGGCCAGGATCGCCAGCAGCTCGGCCGCGTGCGGGCTCTCGCGCAGCACGTGGTTCAGCATCAGCGTGCGTTTGCCTTCGTACAGGTCGCCGCCGATCTCCTTGCCGTAGGCCTCGGCCTCGCCCTGCAGGTTCAGCAGGTCGTCCTGCACCTGGAACGCGATGCCGATCGCCGCGCCGAACTGCGTGATCGCCTCGATCGCCGGGCCCATGCCCGCGCCCGCGCCGACCGGCCAGCCGACGATCAGCCCCGCGCGCAGCGGCGTGATGAACGAGTACCAGCCGGTCTTCTTCGTGCACATCGCGACGTAGTCGGCGTCGGTCAGCGCGGCGACGTTGTCGTTCACCCAGTCCAGCTCCATTGCCTGGCCCTCGGCGCTCTGCCGGGCCATCAGCTCGATCTCGTGCAGCAGATGCAGCGCCTTCGCGACGCCGACCACGGCCAGGTTCTCGAGCAGCAGGCCGACCGACATCACGTTCGTCGCGTCCCCGGCGTTGATCGCGCGCGCGACGCCGACCTGCCGGTGCAGCGTCGCCGCGCCGCGGCGCGACTCCGAGCCGTCCTCGATGTCGTCGTGGATCAGGAACGCGTTGTGGTACAGCTCGAGCGCGGTGGCCACGGTCAGCGCCGCATGGCCGGGGGCGCCGAGCGCGCGCGCGGCGGCGATGCACATCGCCGGCCGCAGCATCTTGCCCTGGCGGAACGGGTAGTCGCGCAGCAGCCGGTACAGGCCCGCATAGGCGCCGGGTTCGGCCGCGCGCGCGTCGAGGTAGGCGCCGATCTTGCCGGCGATCGCGGCCCGCACGCACGACAGCGCGTCGTTGACGACCGCGCGGTCGTAGGGCAGTGCGTCGACGTCTTCGGCGCCCATCGGCCGGCGGCCCGCGTGGCGCCTCAGGCTGACGCGACGGTGATGCCGATGCCGGGCAGCGCCTCGACCCAGTACACCTCGGCGAAGCCGGCCTGGCGGAACAGGGTCTGGAACTCCGCGCCGGTGCGGTGCTGCACGAAGCCGGGGTCGGCGAGCTTGGCCCAGGGCGCGCTCAGGTCGTTGAACCACTGCGGCCCCGGGTCGGCGACGAAGGCCATGCCGCCCGGCCGCAGCACGCGGCGGAACGCGCGCACCGCGGCCGCGCCGTCCGGGTAGTGGTGGAAGGCCAGGCAGCAGCAGACTACGTCGAAACAGCCGTCGAACAGGGCCGGCGGGTCGCCGACGTCGGCCTGGACGAAGGCCATGTTGGCCTGGCCCGCGGCGCGCGCGTTGCGCCAGGCGGTTTCGACCATGCCGCGCGACAGGTCGGCGGCGACGACCTCGCCGTCGGGCACCAGCCGCGCGAGCGCGATGGCCTCGATGCCCGGGCCGCAGCTCGGGTCGAGGATGCGGGCGTCGGGCGCGAGGTGGTTCAGCAGCAAGCCGAGCAGTTCGTCGAAGACCGGCTGCGAGAACGGCTTGACCGCGGCCTCGTAATCCTCCGAGCAGTGGTCGAACTCGACCACCGAGTCGTAGTGCCCCGGTGCCTGCGCCAGCAACAACGGCTCGGTCAGCGTCCGCGACAGCTGCGGCCCGGCGCCGTCGAGCTTGCGCGGCGCGGGCGGCCGGCCGAGCGTGTTCGGCCGGTACAGCCCCAGGCTCTTCATCACCAGCGCAGGGCGGAAGACGTTCGCGCTCCACGACCAGAGCCCGTAGGTGAGCAGCGGGCCGAGCACGTGGCGCTGCAGGTCGAAGCGTTCGGTCATCGCGTCCCTCCCCGGTGCCGGCGCACGCAAAATCATAAGCGCGCGCCCCGGGCGCGACCAGCGCCCCACAATCCGGCCGGGTCCGGGGACGGCGGCCGAGTCCGGCGCCGCCGCTCCGGGCCCCAGGCAGGGAGCCGGGCATGCGAGCGTTCGTCGTCCTCGTCGTCACATGGCTGCTGGCGTTCGTCGGCTCGCCCGCGATCGGCCAGACGCTGTGGGGCACGCCGCAGTTCCCGCAGGACAAGGACCGCGGCTCGTGGTGGGATGCCGACTGGTGGGAGCGCGGCCGGTTGCCGGTGCCCGGCAGTTTCGACGTCGTCGAGGCGCGCGCCGGCTACCGCAGCGGCGAGGTCGAGGTGCCGGTGGTGATCCTGCGGCCCGCCGGCGCCACGCGGCCGCCGGTCGTGCTCTTCCTGCACGGCCGTCGCGGCATCGACGAGCTGACCCGGCTCGTGCCGCTGCGGCTCGCCGCGCGCGGTTTCGTCGTCGTCGTGCCGGACCTCTACGCGGGGCGCTTCATCGCGCCGTTCCCGGTCGCGCACGACCGCGCGCTCGACGAGGACGCGGCGCGGGCCGTCGACTTCGCGCTCGCGCTGCCCGATGCCCAGGGGCAGGGCCGGCTGTGTGTCGTCTCGCATACGCGCGGCGGCTGGTACACGCTGCAGGCGCTGGTCGCGCGGCAGCGGCAGCCGCGTGCGGCCTGCATCGTGGCCTACTACCCGCACTGGCAGGACCCGAATGCCGGCGAGGTCGCACAGGTGTACCAGTTCGCGCCCGAAGTCGAGGCACTGACCGTGCCGGTGCTGGTGTTCATCGGCGAACACGAGCAATACCAGCGCGCGCGCCCGATCGTCGCCGGCATCGACGCGCTGCGCGCCAAGGGTCGCGACGCGCGGCTGATCGTCTACCCGGGCGTCGGGCGCGGCTTCGACTTCCGCGGGCCCGAGCTGCGCACCTTCGCCGACGACCTTGCGGCGCAGGACGCGGTCCGGCGCGCGGCGGCGTTCATCCGCCGCCACACCCCGTGATCGACCGCCCACGGACCGCATCGGCCGGGCCCGGCCGGCGGCACATGCCGAGTCGCACTGTTTCGTCGAGAACTGAAGTTCGCTCCCGGCCCTGAGCTGTCCTTCGTCGCTGTGACGAAAGCAGCCGCTGCGGCGCTTCAACGCGGCGCACGGGGCCGCCGACGGGGTGGCCAACTCCGTTCAGCCAAATTCTCATTCACTCCGTTGGCCACCCCGTCGTTGGCCCGACCTGTGGTGTGCCTACGCCGCCCCCGTCCGGACGAGCCAAGCGTCTTCGCGTTGCTGCCGGAGCGTGCCGCCGGTGCCGGCAAAGGCGAGGAGGGGGCGGCCGACGGAGTGAATGAGAATTTGGCTGAACGGAGTCGGCTGCCCCCTCGCCTTTGCCTCTCGGTCGCAACAGCGGCGTAACGGGAACAGCAGATCTTCCGAACGGCCGCAAAGGGCCGAGAACGGACCGCGGCCCGAATCCAGCGCGAGCAGGATCAGGATCGCTCGCCGTCGTCGCCGGCATGTGCGTGCGCCGCGTCCGGGGCGGACGGTTCCGGTGTGATCACGCGGCTGAAGGGCGCCAGCATCTGCACCAGCTGGCCGTAGATCTTCGGGTTGCCGGCCACCACCTCGCGCTGGTGCAGGTAGTCGGCCTCGCCGGTGAAGTTGCCGATCAGGCCGCCGGCCTCGGTGACGAGCAGGGCGCCGGCGGCGATGTCCCAGGGCTGCAGCCCGGTCTCGAAGAAGCCGTCGTACCAGCCGGCGGCGACGTAGCACAGGTCCAGCGCCGCCGCGCCCGGCCGGCGCAGGCCGGCACAGTGCTGCATCACCTGCTCGAGCATCTTCAGGTAGCGCTGGAAATTGTCGCCCTTGCGGAACGGGAAGCCGGTGCCGATCAGCGCCTCGGCGAGCCGCGTGCGCTTGCTCACGCGCAGCCGGCGGTCGTTCAGGAAGGCACCCCGGCCTTTCGATGCGTAGAACAGGTCGTTGCGCGCCGGGTCGTAGACCACGGCCTGCTGGATCTGGCCGCGGTGCAGCAGCGCGATCGACACCGCGTAGGTGGGCAGGCCGTGGATGAAGTTGGTCGTGCCGTCCAGCGGGTCGATGATCCACTGGTAGTTGCCGTCGCGCGCGCCGCGGGTGCGGCCCGATTCCTCGGCCAGGATCGAGTGGTCCGGATAGGCCTCGAGCAGGATGTCGATGATCGCGCGCTCGCTCGCGTGGTCGACCTCGGTGACGAAGTCGCGCGGGTTCTTCGTGTGCACCTGCAGCCGCTCGATGTCGAGCGCGGCGCGGTTGATGATCGCGCCGGCCGCGCGTGCCGCCTTGACGGCGATGTTGAGCATCGGGTGCAGGGACTGGGACATGGCCGGAAGGGAGGACGAGCGCTGGCAGGGTGAAAGAGCGGGGCGAGGACAATGCCTTCGCTGCGAACCGCCATTTTAGGTGCCGATGCCCGAAAACCCCGACCCGCCCGCGCCTGCCGACGATGCCGGCACGCGCTTCGTGCTCGTCGGCGCGCGCCACGCGGGCAACGTCGGTGCGGCGGCGCGCGCGATCCGGGTGATGGGTTTTCGCGACCTGGTGCTGGTCCACCCGCGCCGCCCGGGTCTGGCGGCGAGCGCCGAGGCCGTCGCGATGGCCAGCGGCGCGACCGACGTGCTGGCCCGTGTACGCGAGGTCGGCACGCTGGCCGAGGCGCTCGACGGCATCCAGCACGTCTGCGGCACGGCGATGACGCCGCGCGACTTCGGCCCGCCGACCTTCGCGCCGCGCGAACACCTGGCCGCGGTGGCGCGCAGCGGCGCGCGCCTCGCGCTGGTGTTCGGCAGCGAGCGCGTCGGCCTCGCGAACGACGATGTCTACCGCTGCCACGCCTGCCTCAGCATCCCGACCGACCCGGGTTACGGCTCGCTGAACCTGGCGCAGGCGGTGCAGCTGCTCGCCTACGAGTGGCGGCTCGCGCTCGGCGGCTTCGCCGTGCGGCCGCGCACGCCGGCGCCGCAGTTGGCCGACGCGGCCGCGGTGCTCGGCGCGCTCGAGCACTGGCGCGAGGTGCTGATCGAAATCGGTTTCCTGGACCCGGCCGCGCCGAAGAAGCTGATGCCGCGGTTGCAGCAGCTCGCGCATCGGGCGTCGTTGAGCCCGCAGGAGGTGCACATCCTGCGCGGCATCGCGCGTGCGGTGCAGCAGCAGCGCATGCGCGACTGACGCGCCGGGGGGCCGGGTCGAGGCGCGGATGCGAGCCCGGCCTCGATACGCCCCGCGGGGAGCGGGCCGCGGGCAGCGGGCCACTGCGCGCCCGCACCGTCGCGCATACACTGGTCGGCCGAGACCGGACCGCTGCCCCATGTTCGACCGCCTGCGTGAAGACATCGCCTGCATCCTCGAGCGCGACCCCGCGGCACGCTCGACCTGGGAGGTGCTGACCTGCTATCCGGGCCTGCACGCGCTGGTGCTGCACCGCGTCGCGCATGGCTGCTGGCGGCGCGGCTGGCGCTGGCTCGGCCGCTTCGTCTCGAACCTGGCGCGCTGGCTCACCGGGATCGAGATCCATCCCGGGGCGACAATCGGCCGCCGCGTCTTCATCGACCATGGGATGGGCATCGTCATCGGCGAGACCGCCGAGGTCGGCGACGAGTGCACGATCTACCAGGGCGTGACGCTGGGCGGCACCTCGCTCTACAAGGGCCAGAAGCGGCACCCGACGCTCGGCCGCGGTGTCGTCGTGTCGGCCGGCGCGAAGGTGCTCGGCGGCTTCACCGTCGGCGACGGCGCGCGCGTCGGCTCGAACGCGGTGCTGCTGAAGCCCGTGCCGCCGGGCGCCACCGCGGTCGGCATCCCGGCGCGCATCATCGAGGCCCAGGCCGACGCCGCACGCGAGGCCGCCTCGGCGCGCATGGGCTTCTCGGCCTACGGCGTGACGCAGGGTGACGACCCGGTGTCGCTCGCGATGAAGGGGTTGATCGACAACGCCGCGTCGCACGAGCACCAGATCGCGCTGCTGTGGCAGGCGATCGAGCGGCTCTCGGCCGGGGCGCGCGAGCTGCCGCTGGCCGAATGCGTGCCGCAGGACGCGCACACGACCGAGCAGTTCGACGCCGACGAGCTGAACCGCCTGGTCAAGTAGGTGAGCGCCGCGGTCCCGGGGCCGGCCCGCGCGCGCCCACCCCGGCCTGCGCCGGCCTGGACGGGGCGAACGCCCGGCACCTCTCGCGTCAGGCCGTCGGCCGGCGCTGCGCGGACTTCGGCCGGAAGGCCTGGCACACGGCCGGGTCGGTTTCCAGGTACGGCCCGCCGATCAGGTCGATGCAGTAGGGCACTGCGGCGAATATGCCAGGCACCGGCGGGCTCGCAGCGGGCAGGCCCTGCAGCGTCTCGGCGATCGACTTCGGCTGCCCGGGCAGGTTGACGATCAGCGCCCGGCCGCGGATCACCGCCACCTGCCGCGACAGGATCGCGGTCGGCACGAAGTTCAGGCTGATCTGCCGCATCTGCTCGCCGAAGCCGGGCATCACCTTGTCCGCGACCGCGAGCGTGGCCTCGGGCGTGACGTCGCGCGGCGCCGGGCCGGTGCCGCCGGTGGTGAACACCAGATCACAGCGCGCCTCGTCGACGAGTTCGGCCAGCGTCGCGCGGATCGTCGGCTCGTCGTCGGCGACCAGCCGCGGCTCCCATTCGATCGGGTTGCGCAGCGCGCGCCGCAGCCAATCCTGCAGCGCGGGGATGCCCTGGTCGGCATAGATGCCGGCGGCGGCGCGGTCGCTGGTCGACACCAGGCCGATCCGGACGGGGTCGTGTTCACTCATGGTCGTCGGCGCCCAGGGCATCGTGGATGAAGCGGTAGAGCTCGCGGTAGGGCCGCGGATTGCGCCGTTCGGCAGGCAGCGCCGCCTCGCGCCGCGCGGCGCGCAGCAGGCTGCGCAGGCGCTGCGCATCGTTGCCCGGCTGCGCCTGCAGCCAGTCGGCGAGCGCCGCGTCGTCGGCGAGCAGCGCGTCGCGCCAGCGCTCGGCCTCGTGCAGCCGGAGCGTCTCGCGCGCGCTTCCCAGCCGCGAACCCGCGACCGCTTCGCGCAGCGGTTCGGGGTCGACCTCGCGCATCAGCTTGCCGACGTACTGCAGTTGCCGGCGCCGGCCCTCGTGACTGCGCGTGCGCCGGTATTCGGCGAGCGCGTCGTGCAGCCCCTCGGGCAGCGCCAGCGGGGCGAGCCGGTCGTCGGGCAGCTGCGCGAGCGCTTCGCCGAGGCGCTGCAACTCGTGCGACGCACGCTTGCGCTGCGTCTTGCTCGGCGCGCGATCGGGGGCGGCGGCGGGAGGCGGCAGCGGGCGGGGCATCGGCGGTCGGGACCGGCGCAGCGTGCGCAGACCCGTGGCTATCATAGGTGCCCTTCGAGCCGCCGAGCCTGCCTGACGCGAACCATGACCCGTCCCGCCGCCGACCATGGCTTCGCCTACACCCGGGACCGGTTCCGGCAGATCGTCGACGACTGCCTGGGCCTCGCCCGCCGCCTGGGCGCGAGCGATGCGGCGGTCGATGTCTCCGAGGGTGCCGGTCTGTCGGTGTCGGTGCGCATGGGCGAACTCGAGAACGTCGAGCGCAACCGCGACAAGTCGGTCGGCGTCACGGTCTACGTCGGGCAGCGTCGCGGCAACGCGAGCAGCTCGGACTTCTCGCCGCAGGCGCTCGAGCAGACGGTGCGCGCCGCCTACGACATCGCGCGCTTCACCGCCGACGACCCGGCTGCCGGCCTGCCCGATGCCGAGGACCTGGCCACGGCGGCGGAAGCCGCACGCGAGCTGGACCTGTTCCATCCGTGGGCCATCGACGCCGGCGGCGGGGCCGAACTGGCGCGGCGCTGCGAGGCCGCGGCGCTCGAAACCGACCCGCGCATCACCAACTCGGAAGGCGCCGCGGTCTCGGCGCAGCAGTCGCACTTCTGGGCCGGCAACACGCGCGGCTTCCGCGGCGGCTACGCGAGTTCGCGCCACTACCTGTCGGTGTCGCCGATCGCCGGCAAGGGTGCGGACATGCAGCGCGACGCCTGGTACAGCTCGATGCGCGACGCCGCCGAGCTGGCGGCGCCGGAGGCGGTCGGCCGCTATGCCGCGGAACGCGCGCTGGCGCGGCTGAAGTCGCGCAAGATCGCCACCTGCGAGGTGCCGGTGCTGTTCGAGGCGCCGGTGGCCGGCGGCCTGCTCGGCGCGTACGTGCAGGCGACCAGCGGCGGATCGCTCTACCGCAAGGCCAGCTTCCTGCTCGACAGCCTGGGCCG
This sequence comes from Burkholderiales bacterium, assembly GCA_017302495.1. Classification (GTDB taxonomy): domain Bacteria; phylum Pseudomonadota; class Gammaproteobacteria; order Burkholderiales; family Burkholderiaceae_C; genus Rubrivivax. The sequence goes on along the minus strand of JAFLDG010000012.1, from coordinate 19,346 downwards.
GCGCGCGCTCGCCGAGCACCTCGACCTGGACGAGGATCCGCACCTGCGGCGCGGCAAGGCGAGCGCGCCGTTCGACGACGAGGGCGTGCGCACGGCGGCGCGGCGGGTGGTCGAGAGCGGGATGGTCTGCAGCTACTTCCTGTCGAGTTACTCGGCGCGCAAGCTCGGGCTGCGCACGACCGGGCACGCCGGCGGGGCGCAGAACCTGGTGCTGAAGAGCCGGCTCACCGGCCCCGGCGACGACCTGGAGGCGATGCTGCGCAAGCTGCACCGCGGCCTGTTCGTGACCGAACTGATGGGGCAGGGCGTGAACTACGTCACCGGCGACTACTCGCGCGGTGCCGCCGGCTTCTGGGTCGAGGACGGGCGCATCGCCTTTCCGGTGCAGGAGGTCACGGTCGCCGGCAACCTGCGGCAGATGCTGCAGGACATCGTCGCCGTCGGCGCCGATGCCTACACGCAGGGCGCGAAGACCACCGGCTCGGTGCTGCTGGCGCCGATGAAGGTCGCCGGCAGCTGAGCCACCCGCGGCCGGATCGCCGCGCGGGCGGGTTAATACCACGCAGCGTCGCGGGTCCGACTTCTAGAATCCGCGCCGTCGGCAATTCCGCCATTCGTCGCAGGAGATCGTACCCGATGGAACGTCGTTTATTCGTCCGTGGCGCCGGCCTGGCCGGCATCCTCGCTGCCGGCACCGCGCCGGCCGTCGTTCATGCCCAGACCACGATCCGCTGGCGCATCGCGTCGAGCTTCCCGAAGTCGCTCGACACGCTGTTCGGCGTCTGCGACGTGTTCGCCGCGCATTTGAAGAACATGAGCGGCGGCAAGTTCATCGTCACCACGCACGCCGCCGGCGAACTGATGCCGGCGTTCGGCGTGCTCGACGGCGTGTCCAACGGCACGGTCGAGATGGCCAACACGGCGCCGTACTACTTCTTCGGCAAGGACCCGACCTTCGCGCTCGATTGCGCGATCCCGTTCGGCCTGAACTACCGGCAGATGAACGCCTGGATGTACGAAGGCAACGGCATGAAGCTGCTGCGCGAGTTCTATGCCAAGGTCAATGTCGTCAACTTCCCGATGGGCAATACCGGCGCGCAGATGGGCGGCTGGTACCGCAAGGAGATCAAGTCGGTCGCCGATCTGAAGGGCCTGAAGTTCCGAGCCGGCGGCTTTGCCGGCAAGGTGCTCGAGAAGCTCGGCGTGGTGCCGCAGAACATCCCCGGCGGCGAGATCTACCAGGCGTTGGAGAAGGGCACGATCGACGCCGCCGAATGGGTCGGCCCGTACGACGACCTGAAGCTCGGCTTCAACAAGGTCGCGCCTTTCTACTACTACCCCGGTTGGTGGGAAGGCGGCCCGCAGCTGTCGCTGTACGTGAACCAGAAGGCCTACGACGGCCTGACGGCCGAGTACAAGGCCATGATCGAGGCCGCGTCGCAGGCCGCCGGCACCGACATGGTCGCGAAGTACGACTATCGCAACCCGGCGGCGCTGAAGCAGCTGGTGGCCGGCGGGTCGAAGCTGCAGCGCTTCCCGAAGGACGTGATGGAGTCGTCGTTCAAGGCGGCGATGGAGGTCTACGCCGACCTGAACGCCACCAACCCGGCGTGGAAGAAGATTTACGACGACTATGCCGCGTACCGGCGCGACGCGAACCTGTGGTTCCGCTTCACCGAGTCGGCCTTCGACGACTTCATGCAGTCGCAGAAGCTGTGATGCCCGGCCCGGCCGCCGGCCCGCGTGCCGGCGGTGCCGGACAAGAAACCCCGCTGCGGCGGGGTTTCTGGCTTCTGCGCGGGTCGATGACGGGGGCGTCCCGCCGGCAACGGCGGCTGCCGCTGCCCGCTACTTCTTCTGCTGGTCGCGCTGCATCGACTCGAGCAACCCCTTCATCGGATCGTCCTTCGCCTCCGGTGCCGAGGCACCTTCGGCGCCGCGGTCGGCGTCGCGCGTGTCGGACCGGAACTGCTCGAAGGCCTTGTCGACGTCGACCTTTTCGGCCTCTTCGATGCCGCCCGTCACCAACGTGGGCACTGTCGCGACCACGACCACCATGATCAGCTGCAGCACGATGAACGCGATCGAGCCCTTGTAGATCTGCGGCGTGGTCACCGCCGGGATCGTGGCGCCGGTGATCCGGTCCTTGTAGTCGGCCTTCGCCGCGACGCTGCGCAGGTAGAACAGCGCGAAGCCGAAGGGTGGCGTCAGGAACGAGGTCTGCAGGTTCATCGCGACGATCACGCCGAACCAGACCAGCGTCATCTCCGGCGGCACACCCGGCGGCATCAGCGGCGCGAGCATCTTGTCGGCCACCGGCGCCAGGATCGGGATCACGATGAACGCGATCTCGAAGAAGTCGATGAAGCAGCCGAGCACGAAGATCAGCAGGTTGACGATGATCAGGAAGCCGATCGCGCCGCCGGGCAGCTTGTCGAACAGGTGCTCGACCCAGATGTGGCCGTCGGCGGCGTTGAAGGTGAAGCTGAACACGGTCGAGCCGACCAGGATGAAGAGCACGAAGCACGACAGCCGGGCCGTGCCGTCGAGCGCCTGCACGGTGAGTTTCAGGTCGAGCCGGCGCTTGGCCATCGCCATCACCAGCGCGCCGACCGCGCCCATCGCGCCGCCCTCGGTCGGCGTCGCGATGCCGAGGAAGATCGTGCCGAGCACGAGGAAGATCAGCACCAGCGGCGGGATCAGCACGAAGGTGACCTGCTCGGTCAGCCTGGACAGCAGGCCGATCCTGAACAGCCGGTTGACCAGCGCGAGCACGAGCGCGAGCACCGAGGCGACGGTCATCGACAGGATGAGGATCTCGTCGCCGGGTGCAGGCAGCTGGCGCTCGATCATCGGGTTGATCACGCTCTGGTGCACGCGCGACCAGGCCCAGCCGGCCGCCGCGCACAGCGCGAACAGCACGAGCAGCGAGCGGTGGCCGCTCGAGCCGTTCGGCTCGCGGTAGACGCGCGCCTCTTGCGGCAGCGCGGGCACCCAGGACGGACGCACCAGCGCGACGGCGACGACGAACAGCAGGTACAGCCCGACCAGCAGCAGCCCGGGAACCAGCGCGCCGGCGTACATGTCGCCGACCGAGCGGCCGAGCTGGTCGGCCAGCACGATCAGCACCAGCGACGGCGGAATCGCCTGCGCCAGCGTGCCCGACGCGGTGATCGTGCCGGTGGCGATCGTGCGGTTGTAGCCGTAGCGCAGCATGATCGGCAGCGAGATCAGGCCCATGCTGATCACCGCGGCGGCGACGACGCCGGTGGTCGCGGCGAGCAGCGCGCCGACCAGGATCACCGCGATCGCGAGACCGCCGCGCACCGGGCCGAAGACCTGGCCGACGGTCTCGAGCAGGTCCTCGGCCATGCCGGAGCGCTCGAGGATGATCCCCATGAAGGTGAAGAACGGGATCGCGAGCAGCGTGTCGTTCTGCATGATGCCGAAGACGCGCTGCGGCAGCGCCTGGAACATCGTGCCGCCGAACAGGCCCGCCTCCATGCCGATGAAGCCGAACAGCAGCCCGGTGGCGGCAAGGCCGAAGGCGACCGGGATGCCCGACAGCAGGAACGCGAACAGCCCCGCGAACATCAGCGGGACGAAGTTCTGGGCGAGGAAGCCGGTTTCCATGTCAGCGCCCCTCGGCCGGCTTCTTGTCGCCTTCGGCGGCCAGTTCCTCGGCGAGCAGTTCCTCGACCGTTTTCTCCGCGGCCACCGTCATCGGTTCGGGAATCACGCCGCGCAGGAACGCGATGCGCTTGATCAGCTCGGACAGCGCCTGCGCGAGCAGGATGCCGAAACCGACCGGGATCAGCAGGTAGGCGGGCCAGCGGATCAGGCCGCCGGCGTTCGACGACATCTCGCCGGTGTTCCAGGCGTTGACGAAGAACGGCCAGCTCAGCACGATCAGGATCAGGCACAGCGGGATCAGGAAGACGACGATGCCGAGGGCGTCGATGACCGCATTCGTGCGCTTGGACAGGCGGGACGAGACGAAGTCGATGCGCACGTGCACGTTGTGCAGGAAGGCGTAGCCGGCGCCGAGCATGAACACCGCCGCGAACAGGTACCACTGCACCTCGAGGTAGGCGTTCGAGCCGATGTTGAAGGCCTTGCGCGCGATCGCGTTGCCGGCACTGATCAGCACGGCCGCGAGCACCAGCCAGCGGATCAGCTTGCCGATGCCTTCGTTGAACGCATCGACGATGCGCGTGAAACCCAGTAGGAACGCCATGCGCCGACTCCGGTGTGGAGACCACCCTTCGCCCGGCCCGGGAGAAGGCTGCGCAGGGATTCTAGGCAGCCGCCTTCTGCGGCCAGGCGGGTAGTTTCCGCAATGCCGCGAGTCGCGGCTCGGCGGCGATCGATCCGGCGCTCAGCCCACAGCCTGGGCGGCCTGGTACAGCCTTGCCGAGCGGGCACCGCTGCGGCAGAACAGCAGCAGCGGCCGCGGCAGTTGGGCGGCGAGCGCGGCGAAGGCGGCGATCTCCTCCGGCGACTGGTAGCCGCTCGCCACCGGCAGGAAGCGGTACTCGAGCCCGGCGGCGCGGGCGGCGGCCTCGACCTGCGCGCTGGTCGGCTGCCCCGGGCCGCCTTCGAAGTCGGGCCGGTTGTTGACGACGCTGCGGAAGCCCAGGCGCGCCACTTCGGCCATCGCCGCGGCGTCGAGTTGCCCGGCGACGCACACGTCGGGGGCGATCCGGGTGATGCCCAACGGGCCGTTCATGCGCCGGCGCCTCCGCTGCCCAGGACCTGTTTGACGGCGGCCGACACCCGGGCCATTTCGGCCCTGGCGCCGAAGCGCGCCTTGGCCGCGGCCATCACCTTGCCCATGTCGGTCGGGCCGCCGGCGCCGAGCTCGGCGACCAGCGCGCGCACCTCGGCCGTGATCTCCGCGTCCGTCAGCCGCGCCGGGAGGTAGGCGTTCAGAACCTCGATCTCGGCCTGCTCGCGGTCGGCGAGATCGTCGCGCGCGGCGCCGCGGAAGGCCTGCACCGAATCGCGGCGTTGCTTGACCAGCTTGTCGACCACCGCGATCACGGCGGCATCGTCGAGCTCGATGCGCTCGTCGACTTCGCGCTGCTTGATCGCCGCGAGCAGCAGCCGGATCGCGGACAGGCGCTGCGTGTCGCGCGCACGCATCGCGTCCTTCATGTCGGCGGTGATCCGGTCCTTCAGGGGCATGTCATCGAGGTCATGCGACGGAATGCGTCCCTCACGTCGTTGCCGGCGGACCGGGCCCGGTGCCGAACCGCGGCTCCAGGTCTGTCGCCCAGCGAGGACGGCACGACCGGTCGGGCTGGATACGTCCGGCCCGGACCGCGCTCAGTAGAGCTTCTTCGGAAGCTGCATGCTGCGGACGCGCTTGAAGTGTCGCTTGACCGCAGCAGCCTTCTTGCGCTTGCGCTCGGAGGTCGGCTTCTCGTAGAACTCACGCGCCCGCAGTTCGGTCAGCAGCCCGAGCTTCTCGATGGTGCGCTTGAAGCGCCGCAGGGCGACGTCGAAAGGCTCGTTCTCTTTGACGCGGATCGTGGTCATGTACTGGCGTTGGATTGGCTGGACACACCGTCGGCCGATGGCCGAAGAGCCGAAAATTATACCCCGTGTCGCCGGGGCCGACAGGCGGCGGTGCGCCGGGCGCCTGGGCGCGTCGCCCGCGATCGTCGCGCAGCGCCGACGGCGGGCGAACTAGGGGGCGGACGACGTTGAATCCGGCGCGCCCGGTCGGTCCTGTCGGCATCACAATCCGGCTCCGGCGAGGTACGGCGGCCGATTGCAGGCCTCGTCGGGAGCGCCGGCCAAGGGTCGGCGGTGTTCTTCGGCCGACGTCCCGATGTCCGACGAATCGCAGTCATCCCCGCCCCCGCCCGATCCGCTCGCCGGCGCACTGGCGGGCCTGTGTCAGGCCTGGGCCGGCCGTCTCGGTCTGGGGCTCGCGGTCAAGGACGCGGCGAGCGGCCGCTACCGGCACGTGAACGAGGCCATGGCACGCTTGCTCGGCCGCACGGCGGCGGAGGTCGTCGGCCGCGCCGATGCCGAACTGGTCGACCCGGCGCTGGCCACCGCCTGGCGTGCCGCGGAGCAGACGGCACTGGCCCAGCCCCAGCCGCTGCACGCCGAGCATCGCTTCGAGTGGGCCGGGCAGCGGCACGACTATGCCGTTCTGCGCCTGGCGGTCGGTGACGGCGACGGGCGGCTGATCTGCAGCCTCTGGGCCGACCAGTCGCCGCAGCGCCAGAAGGAGGCGCAGCTGCGGGCCGCGCTCGAACAGCTCGAACAGCAGCAGCGGGCGAACGAGAAGCTGCGCCTGGAGCTGGCCGACCAGGGCCTGCGCGACGCCGCGACCGGCCTGTACACCCGGGCGCGTTTCGACGACTACCTGCGGCGCGAGGTCGACCTGTCGACGCGCGAGCACCGCGAGTTCGCGATGGTGCTGATCGAGATCGACCCGTTCAACGAGCGCGTGCGCGCGCTCGGCGGGCCGGCCGAGGCGCGCGTCTACGAGGCGATGGGGCGCCTGCTGCGCGGCAACACCCGGGCGATGGACGCGGCCTGCCGGCTCGACGGCCGCCGCTTCGGCGTGCTGCTGTCGGGGGTCGGCCTGGCGACCGCGCACGCGCGGATGGAAGGTCTGCGTCGCCAGTGCGCGACGCAGATCGTCGTGCTCGAGGGCGAGGAACTCGGCTTCACGGTGTCGATGGGGGTGGCCAGCTTCCCCCACACCGCGGATACGCAGGCCGGGCTGCTCGGTGCCTGCGAGGCGGCCTTGCAGGAGGCGCGGCGCCGCGGCGGCAACCACCTGACGCTGGCCGGGATCCGATTCGAGCCTTGAACCGCCGGCCGTGCCCGCCGGGCCCGGCGGGGAAGCAGGAACGTGGATCAGGCGCCGAGCAGCCGGCGCACGGCCTGCCACTCGTGCGGCGTCACCGGCGTGATCGACAGCCGGTTGCCGCGGGCCAGCACGCGCATCGTCGCCAGCGCCGGCGCGGCGCGCATCTCGCCCAGGGGCAGCAGCCGGGTCTTGCGCTCGAGCGTGACGTCGATCTGCACCCAGCGCGGCTGCTCGGCCGTCGCCTTGGGGTCGAAGTACACGCTGGCGGGATCGAACTGGGTGGCGTCGGGAACGGGCGCGCTGCTGATCCGGGCCAGGCCGACGATGCCGGGCTCGGCGCAGGACGAGTGGTAGAAGAGCACGCCGTCGCCGATGCGCATGTCGTCGCGCATGAAGTTGCGCGCCTGGTAGTTGCGCACGCCGGTCCAGGGCAGGGTCTGCCGGGGTGCGGCGGCGAAATCATCGACCGAGGCCTCGTCGGGCTCGCTCTTCATCAACCAGAAGCGGGGCATCGGCGTGGGCGGCAGCACAGGTGTCCGCCGCGCCTCGGGAGCCGCATTCCTGAACCCTCAGGGAAGTTCAGGTGGGCGAGGTCAGCAAGGCTTCGGGTTCGTCTGACGCGAGACGATCACACCCGCCGGGCGATGTTCCAAGCCCTGGCTCGATGAGCATCGGTTCAAGGAAATTAAAGACTCCCGCGAACGCGACGGACGACGGCATTCTAGACGCGATGCCGCTCCGGCGCGACGGCACGACCCTGCTCGCGGCTACAACAATTGCCCGTCGCTGCCGAGCGCGCCGTCGACGCGCCGGATCAGCGCATCGAGCGCGCCATCGTCGTCCCCCGCCGCCGCGGCAGGGGCGCGGGCGGGCGCCGGCTCCGGCCGGGACGCCAGCTGGTAGGCGAGGTTCAGCGCGGCCAACACGGCAATGCGCTCGCGCGCCTTGACCTTGCCGGCGTCGCGGATCGCGCTCATCTCGCGGTCGACGGTCGCCACCGCCGACTGCAGCCGGCTCTCGCCGCCTTCGGGGCAGCGCAACTGGTAGCTCTGGCCGAGGATCGTGAACTCGACCTGCTTCATGCCTCTTCACCGGTGCTGCGCTCGGGCAGGCGTTCGAGCAACACGTCGATGCGGGCGCGCGCAGCGGCCAGGCGCGAACGCAGGCTGTCGCGTTCGCTCGTCAGTGCGACCAGTTGCTGCTCGAGCAACGCGTTCGTCCGACGCAGTTCCTCGTGGCGCAACACGAGGCGTTCGACACGTTCGGCGAGGTCGTCGAGCTTGGCCATGAGAAGCGCTGCATTGTAGGCACGGCCCCCGCGTCAGCCGCCTGCGTCCGCCACGACCGGCGAGTCGCAGTCGACGCGCACCGCACATTCCGCGCAGCGTGGCCGGCGCGCCAGGCAGACATAGCGGCCGTGCAGGATGAGCCAATGGTGCGCGTCGGCCCGGTAGGGTTCCGGCACCCGCTGCTGCAGCCCGTCCTCGACCGCGCGCGGCGTGCGGCCGGGTGCGAGGCCGGTGCGGTTCGCGACCCGGAACACATGGGTGTCGACCGCGAAGGTCGGCTCGCCGAAGGCGACGTTCAGCACCACGTTGGCGGTCTTGCGGCCGACGCCCGGCAGCGCCTCGAGCGCCTCGCGCGAGCGCGGCACCTCGCCGCGATGGTCGCGCAGCAGGCGCTCGCAAGTGGCGATCAGGTTGCGCGCCTTGCTGCGGTACAGACCGATCGTGCGGATGTAGGGCTCGAGCCCGGCGACGCCGAGCGCGAGCATGCGCGCCGGTGTGCCGGCATCGTGGAACAGCCGCGGCGTCGCGCGGTTGACGCCGGCGTCGGTGGCCTGTGCCGACAGCACGACCGCGACCAGCAGCTCGAACACGCTGCTGTAGGCGAGTTCGCTCGCCGGCTGGGGGTTGGCGGCGCGCAGCGTCGCGAAGAAATGTTCGACCTGATCGTCGGTCATCGCCCGGGCCTCACTCGCTGCGGCCGGCGCGGGCGAGCGCCGCCTCGACCACCGCGCGCTTGCGCGCCAGCGCCTCGGGATCGGTGATCGCCGACTGCTGCGCGAGGTCGGCGAGCTTCGCCCGCGCCTTGGCCGCCAGGCGCTCGTCGTTCTCGCGCTGTTCGCGCTCGACGCGGACGCGGTGGAACGCGTATCGCTCGCGCGCGGTGTCGGCCTGTTGCGGGCTCCACGCATCCCAGCCGCTGCGCTCGCCGGTCACCGGCACCATCGCGATGCAATCGACCGGGCACGGCGGCACGCACAGCTCGCAGCCGGTGCACAGCGACTCGATCACGGTGTGCATCTGCTTCGACGCGCCGACGATGCAGTCCACCGGGCAGGCCTTGATGCACAGCGTGCAGCCGATGCACCAGTCCTCGTCGATCACGGCCAGCTTGCGCGGCCCCTCGGCACCGCGTTCCGGGTCGAGCGGCCGCACCACGCGCCCCGTCAGGGCGGCGAGGCGGGCGATGCCCTGTGCCCCGCCCGGCGGGCAGCGGTTGATGTCGGCTTCGCCGGCGGCGATCGCGCGCGCATAGGCACGGCAATCCGGGTAGCCGCAGCGCGTGCACTGGGTCTGGGGCAGCGCCGCGTCGATCGCGGCGGCGACGGAATCGGTTCGGGCGGCGGCTGGCACCGCGCGATGATGCCTCAGCGGGGCCGGCCGTTGCGCCTTCGCGGTTGTGGCGCGGCGCTGCGGCTGCCGGCGGCGCGTGCGCCCGGCGCCCGATCATCGTGGGCCGCGATGAAGTCGCGCACCCGGGGGTAGACCATCTCGCGCCAGCGCCGGCCCGAGAAGATGCCGTAGTGGCCCGCGCCTTCGACGTCGTAGTGGAACTGGCGCGCCTTCGGGATGCCGGTGCACAGCTCGTGTGCGGCACGCGTCTGGCCGGCGCCCGAGATGTCGTCGAGCTCGCCCTCGATCGTCAGCAGCGCGCTGGTGCGGATGTCCTGCGGCCGCACCGGCGCGCCGTCCACCACCCACGTGCCGTTGACCAGCGCGAAGTCCTGGAACACGGTGCGGATCGTGTCGAGGTAGTACTCGGCCGGCATGTCGAGCACCGCGTTGTACTCGTCGTAGAAGGCGCGGTGCGAGTCGGCGCTTTCGAGGTCGCCGCGCACCAGGTCGAGGAAGTAGTCGTAGTGCGAGTTCAGGTGCCGGTCGGGGTTCATCGCCACGAAGCCGGTGTGCTGCAGGAATCCCGGATAGACGCGCCGCCCGGCGCCCGGGAAGTTCGGCGGCACGCGGTAGATCACGTTGTTCTCGAACCAGTGGTGGCTCTTGTTCGCCGCCAGGTTGTTGACCGAGGTCGGGCTGCGCCGGGCGTCGATCGGCCCGCCCATCATCGTCAGCGTCGGCGGCGTCGGCTCGCCCGCGCTGGCCATCAGCGACACCGCCGCGAGCACCGGCACCGTCGGCTGGCACACCGAGATCACGTGCGTGTGCGGCCCGATGTGGCGCAGGAACGCGCGCACGTAGCCGACATAGTCGTCGAGGTGGAACGGGCCGGCCTCGACCGGCACCATGCGCGCGTCGGTCCAGTCGGTGATGAAGACCTTGTGGTCCTGCAGCAGGCTGCGCACCGTGTCGCGCAGCAGGGTCGAATGGTGGCCCGACAGCGGCGCGACGACGAGCACGGTCGGCTGCGTCTTCATGCGCTCCAGCGCCACCGGGTCGTCGGTGAAGCGCTTGAAGCGCAGCAGCCGGCAGAACGGCTGGTGCAGCGCGACCTGCTGCTGCACCGCGACCTCGACGCCGCAGACATCCGCCGAGGTGATGCCGAACTCCGGCTTTTCGTACTCCTTCGCCAGCCGGTGCATCAGGTCGAGCATCGCCGACACCCGCTGCGACAAAGGCGTGTGCGCGAACGGCGACAGCGGGTGGTTGTAGAGCTTCGCCGACGCGCTCGCGAACTCCGAGAACGGCGACATCAGTGCGCGCTGGGTTTCGTACCACTGGTACAGCATCGTTCGCTACCTCGGATTCGGCTACGAGAGGCCGGCACCGGCGACGCGAAGCGAAGTCATGGTGCGGCGCACCAATTATCGGACCAAAGCTTGCGCGGTGCCTACGCGGCGTGATCGTCCGGCCGGGGTGGAATCACCGAGCCGGGCTGTCACCTTCGCGACGCCGAGCCGCGCCGGGGGCGCGTCAGGCCACCTTGGCGATCGCCGCGACCACCGCATCGAGGTTGCGCTCGTTCAGCGCGGCGACGCAGACGCGGCCGGAGTCGATGCCGTAGACGCCGAACTCGCTGCGCAGCCGCTGCATCTGCGCGGCGCTCAGGCCCGAGTAGCTGAACATGCCCCGCTGGCGCAGGATGAAGCGCATGTCGCGGGCGAGCCCGGCCTCCGCCAGGCGCTGCACCAGCGCCGCGCGCATGCGCTTGATCCGCTCGCGCATGCCGGCAAGCTCTTCCTCCCACTGGCGCCGCAGCGCCGGCGTCGTCAGCACCGCGGTCACCAGCTGCGCCCCATGCGTCGGCGGGTTGGAGTAGTTGCCGCGGATCGCCACCTTCAGCCGCGACAGCACCCGTGCGGCCTCTTCCCGGTCGGCACAGACCACGCTCAAGGCACCGACGCGTTCGCCGTAGAGCGAGAAGCTCTTCGAGAACGAGGTCGCGACGAGGAAGTCGACGCCGGCCTCGAGGAACCGGCGGACCACCGCGCCGTCCTCGGCGATACCGTCGCCGAAGCCCTGGTAGGCCATGTCCAGGAAAGCGACCAGCCCGCGGGCCTTCACGACCTGGACCACCTGCGACCATTGCGCCGGCTCGAGGTCGCAGCCGGTCGGGTTGTGGCAGCAGGCATGCAGCACGACCACGCTGCCCGGCGCCGCCGCCTCGAGTGCGGCGAGCATCGCCTGGAAGCGCACGCCCTGCGTCGCCGGGTCGTAGTACGGGTAGGCCTCCACCGCGAAGCCGGCCTGCGTGAACAGCGCGCGGTGGTTCTCCCAGCTCGGGTCGCTGATCAGCACCTTCGCCGCCGGGTTCAGGCGTGCGAGGAAGTCCGCACCGACCTTCAGCCCGCCGGTGCCGCCCAGCGTCTGCACCGTCGCGATCCGGCCGTCGCCCAGCGCGGCGCTGTCGGCGCCGAACACCAGCTCCTGCACCGCCCGGTCGTAGGCCGGAATGCCGTCGATCGGCAGGTAGCCCTTGGGCTTCGGCGCCTCGGCCAGCTGCTTCTCGGCGGCGAGCACGCACCGCAGGATCGGCAGCTTGCCGTTCTCGTCGAAGTACACGCCGACACCCAGGTTCACCTTGGCCGGGTTCGGATCGGCGTTGAAGGCCTCGGTCATGCCGAGGATCGGGTCGCGCGGGGCGAGTTCGACGGAAGCGAAGAGCGACATCGGTGCGGTCGGGATCGGGGCGCGCGCGAAGGCGCGAGCGACAGGCCTGCAGGACACGCGGCGGTGCGCTAACCTGTCGTGTTTCGCTCGCGATTTTACGGGGGAGGGTGCCGATGGCCGACTTGATCGAGGTGGCGCAGGCGGCCGATGCCGCGGCGGCCGCGAACGGCCGCTTCGTGTCGTTTCCGGGTTCGCCGTTCCAGCTGTTCCAGCCGTACCCGCCGGCGGGCGACCAGCCCGAGGCGATCGAGCAACTCGTCGCCGGCGTCGAGGACGGGCTCGCGTACCAGACGCTGCTCGGCGTCACCGGCTCGGGCAAGACCTTCACGATGGCCAACGTCATCGCCCGGCTGGGGCGGCCGGCGATCGTCTTCGCGCCGAACAAGACGCTGGCGGCGCAGCTGTACAGCGAATTCCGCGAGTTCTTCCCGAAGAACGCGGTCGAGTACTTCGTCAGCTACTACGACTACTACCAGCCCGAGGCCTACGTGCCGCAGCGCGACCTGTTCATCGAGAAGGACAGCTCGATCAACGAGCACATCGAGCAGATGCGGCTCAGTGCCACGAAGAGCCTGCTGGAACGGCGCGACGTGGTCATCGTCGCCAGCGTCAGCGCGATCTACGGCATCGGCAGCCCGCAGGACTACCACCGCATGGTGATGACGCTGCGCGTGGGCGACAGGATGGGCCAGCGCGACGTGATCGCGCAGCTGATCCGCATGCAGTACCAGCGCAACGAGACCGATTTCTCGCGCGGATCTTTTCGAGTGCGCGGCGACACCATCGACGTCTTCCCGGCCGAACACTCCGAGCTGGCGATCCGGATCGAACTCTTCGACGACGAGGTCGAGAGCCTGCAGCTGCTGGACCCGCTGACCGGCCGCATCCGCCAGAAGATCCCGCGTTTCACCGTCTACCCCAGCAGCCACTACGTGACGCCGCGCGACCGCGTGCTGGCGGCCATCGACACGATCAAGCAGGAACTGCGCGAGCGGCTGGACGAACTGGTCAAGGACGGCAGGCTGGTCGAGGCGCAGCGGCTGGAGCAGCGCACCCGCTTCGACCTGGAGATGCTGCAGGAAGTGGGCCACTGCAAGGGCATCGAGAACTACACCCGGCACCTGAGCGGCGCCGCGCCGGGCGAACCGCCGCCGACGCTGGTGGACTACCTGCCGCCGGACACGGTGATGTTCCTGGACGAGAGCCACGTGCTGATCGGCCAGCTCGGCGGCATGTTCAACGGCGACCGCGCGCGCAAGACCGTGCTGGTGCAGTACGGCTTCCGCCTGCCCAGCGCGCTGGACAACCGGCCGCTGAAGTTCGAGGAGTTCGAACGCAAGATGCGCCAGGCGGTGTTCGTCTCGGCGACGCCGGCCGACTACGAGCGGCAGCACGCCGGCCAGGTGGTCGAGCAGCTGGTGCGGCCGACCGGGCTGGTCGACCCCGAGGTCACGGTGCGGCCGGCCGCGACGCAGGTCGACGACGTGCTGCAGGAGATCCGCGACTGCGTGCGGCGCGGCGAGCGGGTGCTGATCACCACGCTGACCAAGCGCATGGCCGAGCAGCTGACCGAATACCTGGCCGACAACGGCGTCAAGGTGCGCTACCTGCACTCGGACGTCGATACGGTAGAGCGGGTGGAGATCATCCGCGACCTGCGCCTCGGGCAATTCGACGTGCTGGTCGGCATCAACCTGCTGCGCGAGGGGCTGGACATTCCCGAGGTGAGCCTGGTCGCGATCCTGGACGCGGACAAGGAGGGCTTCCTGCGCTCGGAGCGTTCGCTGATCCAGACCATCGGCCGCGCGGCCAGGCACCTCAACGGCCGGGCGATCCTCTATGCCGACCAGGTGACCGATTCGATGCGGCGCGCGCTCGACGAGACCAACCGCCGGCGCGCGAAGCAGACCGCGCACAACGCCGCGCACGGCATCACCCCGCGCAGCATCGCCAAGCAGGTGCGCGAGCTGATCGACGGCGTCGTGTCGGACAAGACGGCGCGCGACGATCTGAAGGCCGCGCAGGCGGCGGCCGAGGTCGAGGCGATGAGCGAGAAGGACCTGGGCAAGCGCATCAAGCTGCTGGAGAGGCAGATGCTGGAGCACGCACGCAACCTGGAGTTCGAGAAGGCCGCACGGCTGCGCGACCAGCTGGCGCTGCTGCGCGAGCAGGCCTTCGGCGCGGCCGGCCACGACCATCCGGAGCCCTCGGCCCGGGCCTGACCCGGACGCAAAGCCGCTCCCCGCGCGCAGCCGCGCGTCGAGGCAGGGGCGCGAGAATGCAGAGCGCGAGCGCGGCCGGCGGGGAGGGTCGGGGGGGGGCGGCCGCCGGCTAGCCCCTGCCGCCGTCCGGGGAACTTCCGCGCTCAAACCTGACCGAATCGGTCGGGTTCGGCTATACTTGACCAAATTACTGGGTTTCATGGCGGACCGGGTCGCCGCCAACCCGATCTGATCAGTCAACCGTCCCTCCATGTCGACAGGTTTGTCCACTTGGCTTCGACGCCGACAGGCGGAAGGGAGATACCGATGCGTCTGACCACGAAGGGCCGTTTTGCCGTCACCGCGATGATCGATCTGGGCCTGCGTTCGCACGCCGGGCCGGTGGCGCTGGCGGCGATCAGCCAGCGGCAGCAGATCTCGCTGTCCTATCTCGAACAGTTGTTCGGCAAGCTGCGCCGCCACGAACTTGTGGAGAGCACGCGCGGGCCGGGTGGGGGCTACTCGCTCGGTCGCAACGCCGACCAGATCAGCGTCGCCGACATCATCACGGCCGTCGACGAGCCGATCGACGCCACCGGCTGCGGCGGCAAGGAGAACTGCATGGGCGACGACAGCGGCCGCTGCATGACGCACGACCTCTGGGCGAGCCTGAACGCGAAGATGATCGAGTACCTGAGCTCGATCTCGCTGAAAAAGCTGGTCGACGACCAGCTCGCCAAGGGCGTGACGATCCAGGACGCACCGGTCAAGCGCGCGATCTCGTCGCAGCCCGTGGTCCGCCCGATCAAGGTCACCGCGCCGAACTCGGTCTTCGCGCTCGGCAGCGCGATGGCCAAGTGAGGGGCTTCACCCTCTTCCCGAACCGCCAACCGCCTCGTCCGCCGCCATGACCCCGCACCTGCCGATCTACCTCGACTACGGCGCGACGACGCCGTGCGACCCGCGCGTCGTCGACGCGATGATCCCCTGGCTGCGCGAGCACTTCGGCAACCCGGCGTCGCGCAGCCATGCCTGGGGCTGGGAAGCCGAGGAGGCGGTGGAGAACGCGCGCTTGCATGTCGCCGCGCTGATCGGCGCCGACCCGCGCGAGATCGTCTGGACCTCCGGCGCGACCGAGTCGAACAACCTGGCGCTGAAGGGTGCCGCGCACTTCTACCGCTCGCGCGGCCAGCACATCGTCACCGTGAAGACCGAGCACAAGGCCGTGCTCGACACGGTGCGCGAACTCGAGCGCCAGGGCTTCGAGGCGACCTACCTCGACGTGCTGCCGAACGGTCTGCTCGACCTCGACCGCTTCACCGACGCGCTGCGCAAGGACACGATCCTCGTGTCGGTGATGCTGGTCAACAACGAGATCGGCGTGATCCAGGACATCGCCGCGATCGGCCGGATCTGCCGCGAGCGCGGCATCCTGCTGCACGTCGATGCGGCGCAGGCCACCGGGAAGGTCGCGATCGATCTGGCGACGCTGCCGGTCGACCTGATGAGCCTGGCCTCGCACAAGACCTACGGCCCGAAGGGCATCGGCGCGCTGTACGTGCGGCGCAAGCCACGCGTGCGGCTCGAGGCCCAGATGCACGGCGGCGGCCACGAGCGCGGCCTGCGCTCGGGCACGCTGCCGACCCATCAGTGCGTCGGCATGGGCGAGGCCTTCCGCCTCGCGCGCGCGGAGATGGGCACCGAGCTCGAGCGCGTGCGCATGCTGCAGCGCAAGCTGCTCGACGGGCTGGCCGACATCGAGCAGGTGTTCGTCAACGGCGACCTGGAGCGCCGGGTGCCGCACAACCTGAACATGTCGTTCAACTACGTCGAGGGCGAGTCGCTGATCATGGGCTGCAAGGGCCTGGCGGTGTCTTCCGGGTCGGCCTGCACGTCGGCGAGCCTCGAGCCGAGCTACGTGCTGCGCGCACTCGGCCGCAGCGACGAACTCGCGCACTCGAGCCTGCGCATGACGATCGGCCGCTTCACGACCGAGGCCGAGATCGAAACCGCGGCGCGCACGTTGCGCGAGCAGGTGGCCAAGCTGCGCGAGCTGAGCCCGCTGTGGGAAATGTACAAGGACGGGATCGACCTGAACACGATTCAATGGGCGGCCCACTGAACAGGAGAAGGCAGAGATGGCATACAGCGACAAGGTCGTCGACCACTACGAGCACCCGCGCAACGTCGGCTCCTTCGACAAGGGCGACGAGACCGTCGGCACCGGCATGGTCGGCGCGCCGGCCTGCGGCGACGTGATGAAGCTGCAGATCAAGGTCGACCCGGCCACCGGGCTGATCGAGGACGCACGCTTCAAGACCTACGGTTGCGGCTCGGCGATCGCGTCGAGCTCGCTCGTCACCGAATGGGTCAAGGGCAAGTCGCTCGACCAGGCGCTGACGATCAAGAACACGCAGATCGCCGAGGAGCTGGCGCTGCCGCCGGTGAAGATCCACTGCTCGATCCTCGCCGAGGACGCGATCAAGGCCGCGGTCGAGGACTACAAGGCCAAGCACGGCGAAGCCGGCACGCACTGACGATGGCGGTGACCCTGACCGAGGCGGCGGCACGGCATGTCGCGCGCTACATCGGCAAACGCGGCAAGGGCGTCGGCGTGCGCCTGGGCGTCAAGACCACCGGCTGTTCCGGGCTGGCGTACAAGCTCGAGTACGCGGACGAGATCGCTCCGGAAGACGTGGTCTTCGAAGGGCACGGCGTGAAGGTGCTGGTCGACCCGAAGAGCCTGCCGTATCTCGACGGCACCGAACTCGATTTCGTGCGCGAGGGGCTGAACGAGGGCTTCAAGTTCCACAATCCGCGCGAGAAGGACCGCTGCGGCTGCGGGGAGTCGTTCCGCGTCTGAAGCCGCGTCACCGCCGGCAGCGGGCGCGGTCGACCACCGCGCCCTGCTTTTGCCCGCAGGCCCGCCACCCGATCCATGAGCACGAACGAGCCGATCGTCATCCGCCCGGAGCGTCCCGACCACCCGCAAGTGGCGGCGCTGCTGGTCGAGCTCGACGCCTACCTGGGCATGCTGTACCCGCCGGAGGCGAACCACATCCTCGACGCCGAGGCGCTGTGCGATCCGGCGGTGGACTTCCTCGCCGCCTGGTCCGGCGCCGATCTTCTCGGCTGCGGCGCGACCCGGTGCATGCCGGCCGAGCCGGCCAGCGGCGGACGCGCCTACGGCGAGCTCAAGCGCATGATGGTCCGCCCCGCGGCGCGCGGCCGCCGCATCGGCGCGCTGCTGCTGGCCGAGCTCGAGGCCCGTCTGCGCCGCCGCGGCGTCGGCCTCGCCCTGCTCGAGACCGGGCGCGACCAGACGCAGGCCGTGCGCCTGTACGAGCGCGCCGGCTACGGCCGGCGGGCGCCGTTTGCCGGCTATCCCGACAACGGCCTGTCGCTGTTCTACGCGAAAGAACTGGCGCGATGAGGCTGGATGCCGACGACTTCACGCTGTTCGGGCTGCCGCGGCGACAGCGGCTGGACCGCGCGCAGCTCGACGAGCGCTGGCGGGCGCTGCAGGCCGAGGTGCACCCCGACCGCGTGGCGGCCGAGGGTGCCGCCGCGCAGCGCGCCGCGATGCAATGGGCGCTGCGCCTGAACGAGGCGCACCGCCGGCTGAAGGACCCGCTGCAACGCGCGGCCTACCTGTGCGAGCTGGCCGGCGCGCCGGTGCAGGCGTCGGACAATACCGCGATGCCGCGCGAGTTCCTGCTGCAGCAGATGCAGTGGCGCGAGGCGCTGGAGGAGGCGACCGACGCCGCCGCCGTGCACGCGCTGGACGCGCAGATGCGGCAGACCGAAGCGCAGGCGATGGCCGCGCTCGAGGTCGCGCTCGACGATGCCGGCGACGCCCCCGCGGCGGCCGCGCAGGTGCGCGCGCTGATGTTCGTGCACCGGTTCCGGCACGACATCGAGCGTCGGCTCGACGTGCTGGACCCCGACCGCTGAACGGCATGGCCCTGCTGCAGATCTCCGAACCCGGCCAGTCGCCGGAGCCCCACCAACGGCGGCTCGCGGTCGGCATCGACCTCGGCACGACGCACTCGCTGGTGGCGGCGGTGC
The DNA here is from genome assembly GCA_017302495.1 of Burkholderiales bacterium. Classification (GTDB taxonomy): domain Bacteria; phylum Pseudomonadota; class Gammaproteobacteria; order Burkholderiales; family Burkholderiaceae_C; genus Rubrivivax. The sequence goes on along the minus strand of JAFLDG010000012.1, from coordinate 891 downwards.
GCCACGGCGTGGCCGAGTGCCTGCCCGATGCGCGCGGGCGGGTGCTGCTGCCGTCGGTCGTGCGCTACCTCGACGGCGGCCGGCGCCAGATCGGCCACGATGCGCTCGCGGCCCAAGGCGACGACCCGGCGCACACGATCGCTTCGGCGAAGCGCTTCATGGGCCGGCGCCTGGCCGACATCGGCGACGCGGCGCGCCTGCCGTACCAATTCGTCGACGCGCCGGGCATGGTCGCGGTGCAGACCCGCGACGGGCCGAAGACCGCGGTCGAGGTCGGCGCCGAGATCCTGGCGACCTTGCGCCAGCGCGCCGAGGACACGCTCGGCGACGACCTCTTCGGCGCGGTGGTCACGGTGCCGGCGTACTTCGACGAGGCCCAGCGCCAGGCGACGAAGGACGCGGCGCGGCTGGCGGGGCTGAACGTGCTGCGGCTGATCAGCGAGCCGACCGCGGCGGCAGTGGCCTACGGCCTGGACAGCGGCAGCGAAGGCCTGTTCGCGGTCTACGACCTCGGCGGCGGCACCTTCGACATCTCGCTGCTGCGCCTGACGCGCGGCGTGTTCGAGGTCGTCGCCAGCGGCGGCGATGCCGCGCTCGGCGGCGACGACATCGATGCGGCGCTGGCGGAACGGGTGCTCGCGCGCGCCGGCGTCGCGGCGCGCACGGCGCACGACAAGCGCGCCGCGCTGACCGCGGCGCGGGCGACGAAGGAGGCCTTGAGCACGGCCGACGAGGCGCCGTTCGACGCCGAGATCGACGGCACGCGCATCGGCATTCTTTGCCCCATGACAACCAAAAAGAAACTCATCGAAGTCGCGCTGCCGCTGGAGGCGATCAACATCGCCAGCGCGCGCGAGAAATCCATTCGCCACGGGCACCCTTCGACGCTGC
>JAFLDG010000119.1 GCA_017302495.1 Burkholderiales bacterium | reverse complement strand
TCGGGCACCCGGCAGCGTCTGCGCGCCGACCGGCGGCGCAAGCGCGAGGCCGGCGGCGACGCTCAGGGCCGCGGCCAGCATGCGGCGCCGAAGCAGCTGAAAGCGGTTCGTGCGCATCGAGCGCTCTCCTCGTTGTCGTGGTCGCCGGCGGTCGGGCGGCGCGGGTCAGGGTTTCGCGAGCCGGTAGCGGCCGGTGCCGGCGTCGTGCCGCACCCGCCCGGCCGCGAGCAACTCCTCGAGGTGCTGCCCGATCGAGCGCGCCTCGGCGCAGTCGATCCACAGGTCGTCGGCATGCGGCGGGTACAGCAGCCGCTGCCGCACCAGTTCGGCCAGCGTCTGCGGGCCGGCGGCCAGCATCTGCAGCAGCCGCGCTTCGCGCTCGTCGATCTTGGCCGCGAACGCGGCCAGCGCCTCGTCGAAGGCGGCGCGGTCGGTGTAGACGCCGCGGTGATGCGAGGTGATCCAGGCGCGCGCCGGCAAAGCGCGCAGGCGGTGCAGGCTGCGGCGAAAGTCGGCGAGGCTCGAACTCGCGTCGCCGTAGTACGGGCCAAAGCCCGACAGGTCGATGTCGCCGATGAATGCGATGCCGTCGGGCTCGACGAGCAGCACGCAGTGGCCGGCGGTGTGGCCGGGGAAATGCAGCGCGCGCACGCGCACGCCGCCGCCCAGGTCCCACACCGCGCCGTCCGCGTACCCGATCGCGTCGGGCCGCGGCGCGTACTGGAAGTCGCGCTCGATCTTCGCGTGCAGCGCGTCCAGGATCGGCTGCGGGTAGCCGTAGTGCCGGCTCAGGCCTTCCCAGCTGCGCGCGGCGTCGACGTCGGCCTCGTGCACGTGCACCGGCTTGGCCGGCACCAGGTGCAGCCCGGCCATGTGGTCTTCGTGCACGTGGCCGAGGATGACGCGGTCGACCTGTTGCAGCAGCGCGCCGAGCCGGTTCGCGACCTGCGGCGTGTCGAAGGCCACCGTCTCGTCGCGGCCGCGCACGATCACCTGGTTGCCGTCCGGGTACTTGCCGGTCTTCGCGCCGAAATGGACGGTGACCGGGCCGAGGTCGAGGCTGGGAACGGATTCCATCGAGGGGCCTTCAGTAGACGACGCGGCGGTACCAGGCGACGCCGTCGGCGTCGACTTCGCGCCTCACGTCGCCGCGTTTCATCAGGTGGTTCAGGCAGGCGATGCTCTCGCCGGTGGCGAGGTTCAGCAGGCCGGCGTCGGCCTCGCCGATGCTGCGCGCGAAGAGGGCCCCGAAGACGTCGATCACGCGCTTCGGCTCCGCCAGCGTCTTCAGCAGCCGCGCCAGCGTGCGCTGCTGGCCCTGCGCGAGGTAGTCGAGCCGCGCGTGCAGGCCGCGGAACGGCTCGTTGTGCGCCGGCAGCACGAGCACGTCGTCGGGCACCGCGGCGCGGATCTTCGCCAGCGATGCGAGCCAGTCGCTCATCGGGTCCTCGTCGGGCTCGGTCGGGTGCACCGACACGTTCGACGAGATGCGCGGCAGCACCTGGTCGCCGCTGACCAGCAGCTTCAGCTCCGGGCTGTACAGGCAGGCATGCTCGGGCGAATGGCCGGTGCCGACGATGACGCGCCACTCGTGCTGGCCGATGACCAGCGTTTCGCCGTCGTGCAGGCGGCGGTAGCTGTCGGGCAGCGCATGGATGCGCTTGCCGAAGTTGCCGAAGCGCGCGCGGTAGTTCTCGATCGCGCCGTCGCTCCAGCCGGCGCGGTGATAGAAGCGGACCGCGTCTTCGGGTGCCTCGCGGCCGGTGTCGGCGGTGAGCACGCGGCAGTTCAGGTACTCGAGCCGCGTCATCCAGAGCCGGCAGCCGAACTTGCGCACCAGCCAGCCGGCCATGCCGACGTGGTCCGGGTGCATGTGGGTGCAGAACACGCGGCCGATGCGGCGGCCGTCGGTGGCCTGCGCGAACAGCTGGCGCCAGGCGGCGAGCGTCTCGTCGGTGCGCATGCCGGTGTCGACCACGGCCCAGCCGGCGGCGCCGTCGTCGATGGCCCACAGGTTGATGTGGTTCAGGTGCATCGGCAGCGGCATGCGCAGCCACATCACGCCGGGCGCGACCTCGAGCGCTTCGCCCGGCGGGGGCGGTTGCTCGAAGGGGTAGACCAGCGTCGGCTTGTCCAGCCGTTCGCGGGAGGCGGCGGTTTCGGTCATCGGAGAGGGCCTTCGTCGTCGGTCAGGATCGGGTGCGTCCAGGTGTGCTGCGGCAGAAGCCTGTCGGCTCGCGGCCGGGAGCTGTCCTTCGTCGTTGTGACGAAAGCAGCCACTGCGGCGCTTCGACGCGGCGCACGGGGCCGCCGACGGGGTGGCCAACTCCGTTCAGCCAAATTCTCATTCACTCCGTTGGCCACCCCGCCGTCGGCCCGGCCTGTGGTGCATCTACGCCGCCTCCGTCCGTACGGGCGAAGCGTCTTGTCGTTGCCGCCGGAGCGCGCAGCCGGTGCCGGCAAAGGCGAGGAGGGGGCGGCCGACGGAGTGAATGAGAATTTGGCTGAACGGAGTCGGCTGCCCCCTCCTCGCCTTTGCCTCTCGGTCGCAACAGCGGCGAAACGGGAACAGCAGACCTTCCGAACAGCAGCTCCGGGCCGCCAAGCGTCGTTCCGTCCGGCCCGGTCACCGAGTTGCCTCAGCGCGGCGCCATCCGGATCGCGCCGTCGACGCGGATCGACTCGCCGTTCATGTAGCCGCAGGTGATCAGGAACTCGGCCAGCTGCGCATATTCGTCGGGCTCGCCCAGGCGCTTCGGGAACGGGACCGAGGCGGCCAGTGCATCCTTGACGTTGTCGGGCAGGCCGGCGAGCAGCGGCGTCTTGAAGATGCCCGGCAGGATCGTGTTGACGCGGATGCCTTCGCCCATCAGGTCGCGCGCGATCGGCAGCGTCATGCCGACGATCGCGGCCTTCGACGCCGAGTACGACGCCTGGCCGATCTGGCCGTCCTGCGCCGCCACCGACGCGGTGTTGACGATCGCGCCGCGCTCCTTCGAGCCGTACGAGTCCTCGAGCACCGGCAGCGTCATCATCCCTGCGGCGCTCTTGGCGATGCAGCGGAAGGTGCCGACCAGGTTGATCTGGATGATGCGGTCGAAGTTGGCCGTCGGGAAGGCCTTGATCTCGCCGCTGGCCTTGTCGCGGCTCGCGGTCTTGATCGCGTTACCGGTACCGGCGCAGTTGACGAGGATGCGCTCCTGGCCGATCGCGGCACGGGCCTTCGCGAAGGCGGCATCGACCTGCTCCTCGTTCGTCACGTCGACCTTGCAGAACACGCCGCCGAGGGTCGAAGCCAGGGCCTCGCCGGCTTCGGCATTGAGGTCGAACAGCGCGACCTTCACGCCGCTGGCGGCAAGCCGGCGCGCGGTGGCCGCGCCGAGGCCGGAGGCGCCGCCGGTGACGACGGCGGAAATGTCGGAGGAGAGCTTCATCGGGATCTTCCTGCAGTGAGAGTGGTCTGTCGCCCACGTGACGCGGGCCGCGCGCTATGCTGCGCCGGTCCCCCTGAACGCCCGGCACCGTCGGGCACCGCATTCGAGGAAGCGCATCATGGCCGAAGCTTATATCGTCGCTGCCGCCCGTACCGCCGGCGGCAAGCGGGGTGGTCGCCTGTCGGGCTGGCACCCGGTGGACCTGGCCGCCCAGGTGATCGACGCGCTGGTCGACCGCAGCGGCGCCGACCCGGCGCTGGTGGAAGACGTGATCATGGGCTGCGTGTTGCAAGCCGGCGAGCAGAGCGGCTGCATCGGCCGCATGGCCGCGCTGGCGTCGAAGCTGCCGCTGGACGTGCCCGGCGTCACCATCGACCGGCAGTGCGGCTCGTCGCAGCAGGCGCTGCATTTCGCCGCGCAGGCGGTGATGGCCGGCAGCATGGATTGCGTGATCGCCGCCGGCGTCGAGAGCATGAGCCGCATCCCGATGGCCAGCCTGGGCAAGGTCTACAAGGAAGCGGGCCTGGGCCACTACATGAGCCCGACGATCCGCCGCCGCTTCCCCGGCCCGGACTTCAGCCAGTTCATGGGCGCGGAGATGATGTGCGAGAAGTACAAGCTGCCGAAGGACGAGCTCGATCGCTTCTCGCTGGCCAGCCACCAGCGCGGTGCCGCGGCCACGCAGAGCGGCGCGTTCGAGGCCGAGATCGTGCCGGTGGCGGCGAAGATGGCCGAAGGCGGCGAGCTCGGCGAGCAGCACCTTGCCGACGAAGGCCTGCGCGCCAACGCCACGCTCGAGGGCATCGCGAGCGTGAAGACGCTGCGCGAGGGCGGGTACATCTCGGCCGCCAATGCCAGCCAGATCTGCGACGGGGCCTCGGGCGTGATGGTCGTCAACGAGAAGGGGCTGAAGGCGCTCGGTGCCAAGCCGCTGGCGCGCATCCACCACATGACGGTGCGCGGCGGCGACCCGGTGATCATGCTCGAAGCCCCGCTGCAGGCCACCGAGCACGCGCTGAAGAAGGCCGGCATGTCGGTGGATGACATCGACCTGTTCGAGGTGAACGAGGCCTTCGCCTCGGTGCCGCTGGCCTGGCTGCAGTACACGAAGGCCGACCCGGCGAAGCTCAACGTCAACGGCGGTGCGATCGCGCTCGGCCATCCGCTCGGCGCGTCGGGCACCAAGCTGATGACCACGCTCGTGCACGCGCTGCACGCGCGCGGCAAGCGCTGGGGCCTGCAGACGATGTGCGAAGGCGGCGGGCAGGCGAACGTGACGATCGTCGAGCGCCTGTAGAGCGCCGGAGCGCCGTGATGATCCCGCGCCGGCTGTTCAGTGAAGAGCACGAGGCCTTTCGCGCCTCGTTCCGCCGCTTCCTCGAGCGCGAGGTGATTCCTCGGCACGAGGCGTGGGAGGAGAGGGGCTACGTCGACCGTGAGGTCTGGGCGTCGGCCGGTGCCAACGGCTTCCTGTGCCCGAGCATGCCCGAGCAATACGGCGGCGCCGGCGCCGATCGCCTCTACAGCATGGTGATGATGGAAGAGACGGCGAAGGCCCGCACCTCGGGCCTGGGCTTCTCGCTGCACTCCGAGATCGTCGCGCCCTACCTGCTGAAGTACGGCACCGACGAGCAGAAGCAGCGCTTCCTGCCGCGCATGGCGCGCGGCGAGACCATCGGCGCCATCGCGATGAGCGAGCCGGGCGTGGGCTCGGACCTGCAGGCGGTGAAGACGCATGCGGTCAGGGACGCCGAGGGCCACTACATCCTGAACGGCGCGAAGACCTTCATCACCAACGGCTGGAATGCCGACCTGGTGATCGTCGTCGCCAAGACCAACCCCGCGCTCGGCGCCAAGGGCACGAGCCTGCTGCTGGTCGAGCGCGGCATGAAGGGCTTCGACAAGGGTAAGCGGCTGAAGAAACTGGGCCTGAAGGCGCAGGACACGTCGGAGCTGTTCTTCGACAGCGTGCACGTCCCGGCGGCGAACCTGCTGGGCGCCGAAGGGCAGGGCTTCGTCTACCTGATGCAGGAGCTGCCCTGGGAGCGGATGCAGATCGCAATCGGCGCCGCGGCGTCGGCGCAGCAGGCGATCGACGACACGATGACCTACGTGCGCGAGCGCAAGGTCTTCGGCCATGCGGTGGCGAGCTTCCAGAACACGCGCTTCAAGCTGGCCGAATTGCAGGCGCAGGTGCAGATGGCGCGGGTCTTCGTCGACCAGTGCATGACGCTGCTGCTGGCCGGCGAACTGGACCCGCCCACCGCGGCGATGGCCAAGCTGACCTGCACCGAGATCGCCGGCCGGGTGATCGACGAATGCCTGCAACTGCACGGCGGCTACGGCTTCATGTGGGAGTACCCGATCGCCCGCGCCTACGCCGACACGCGCGTGTCGCGCATCTACGGCGGCACGAGCGAGATCATGAAAGAGGTGATCGCGCGCTCGATGGGCCTGGGCAAGACGAACTGAGGCCGTGATCGACGAGCGCATGCCGGTACTCGTCGGCTGCGGCGAGGTCACCGACACCACCACCCCGGCGAGCGACGCGCGTTCGCCCTACGACCTGATCGCGCGAGCCGGTCGGCGCGCGCTGGCCGACACCGGCGCCGCCGGAATCGATGGCGCGATCGACACGGTGGCGATGGTGCGGCTGTTCGCCGACACCTCGCATCGCTTCGCGCACGGCTTCGGCGCGTCGACGAACCCGCCGCGCAGCGTCGCGAACCGGCTCGGGCTCGGCGCCTGCCGCCATGTCACCACCTGGCCCGGCGGCAACATGCCGCAGTTCCTGGTCAACCGCTTCGCCGAAGAACTGGCGCAGGGCGACGGGCGCGCGGTGCTGATCTGCGGCGGCGAGGCGCTGCGCACGCAAGCCGGTCTGCAGCGTGCCGGCCAGGCCGCGGACTGGGCCGAGGAGCCTGGCGGCGAGCCTGAAGCAATCGGCGACCCGCGCCGCGGCTGGAGCGAGCACGAAGAACGGCACGGCCTGCGCGCCGCGATCGCGATGTATCCGCTGTTCGAGAACGCGCTGCGCGGCGCGCGCGGACGCACGATCGAACAGCACCAGCAGGCGATCGGCACGCTGCTGGGCCGCTTCGCCGCGGTGGCCGCGGCGAACCCGCTCGCGGTCCGGCGCGATGGCTGCACCGCCGACCAGCTGACCGCGGTGAACGAGCACAACCGCTGGATCGCCTGGCCGTACCCACGGCTGATGAATGCGCACGCGTACATCGACCAGGCCGCGGCGCTGGTGCTCACCACCGTCGGTACCGCGCGCGAACTCGGCATCGCGCCCTGGCGCTGGGTGTTCCTGCACGGCTGCGCCGATGCGCACGATGCCTGGTACGTCAGCCAGCGCCAGGACTTCCACTCGTCGCCGGCGATCCGCGCCGCATCCCGGCAGGCGCTCGCGATGGCCGGGCGCACGCTGGACCAGATCGACGCGTTCGACGTCTACAGCTGCTTCGCCTCCGCCGTGGAGGTGGCCTGTGCCGAGATCGGGCTGGCGGAGGACGACCCGCGCGGCCTCACGCTGACCGGCGGCCTGCCCTTCTTCGGCGGCCCCGGCAACAACTACGTGACGCATTCGATCGCGCACATGATGCGCCGGCTGCGCGCGCGGCCGGGCGCGTTCGGCCTCGTCACGGCCAACGGCAACTACCTGACCAAGCATTCGTTCGGCGTGTACTCGACCAAGCCGCCGGCGGGCCCGTGGCGGCGCGAGGATCCGTCGGGGCTGCAGGCGCAGCTCGATGCGAGACCGCACCCGCCCTTCACCGAGGCGCCGCAGGGCGACGCGACGATCGAGACCTGCACCGTGCTGCACGGCCCGAACCGCGGTCACTGGGGCCCCGAGACCGGCATCGTCTTCGGCCGGTTGTGTGCGACGGGCGAGCGCTTCCTCGCCAACACGCCCGACGATACGGCCACACTATGGGACCTGCAGGCGCACGAAAGCGTCGGCCGGTCCGGCACGGTCGGGCGCAGTGCCGACGGCCGCAACCTCTTCACCCCGCACTGACCACGGAGACCGAAGCGATGTACCCAGGCAAGTACGCCACCCGGCACCCGGATCGCGCCGCCTTCATCATGGCCTCGACCGGCGAAGCGGTGAGCTACCGCGAGTACGAGGCGCGCAGCAACCGGCTCGCCCACCTGCTGCGCGCGCACGGGCTGAAGCGGCTGGACCATTACTCGATCTTCATGGAGAACAACGACCGCTACCTGGAGACCGGCTCGGCCGGCTACCGCGCGGGGCTGTACTTCACCTGCGTCAACAGCTACCTCACCGCGGAGGAGCTGGCCTATATCGTCGACAACAGCGAGTCGAAGCTCTTGATCACCTCGCGGGCGAAGCTGCCGGTGGCGGCCGAGGCGTTGCAACGCTGCCCGAAGGTGACGATGTGCCTGGTGGTCGACGGCGGCGCCGGGCTGCCGCCCGGCTGCCGCGACTATGCGGCGGCGATCGCCGAGTATCCCGAGACGCCGATCGCCGACGAGAGCCTCGGCGCGGCGATGCTGTACTCGTCGGGCACCACCGGCCGGCCGAAGGGCATCCTGCGGCCGCTGCCCGAGCAGCCGGCCTCCGAGCCGCTGCCGCTGTTCCACTTCCTGAACAAGCTGTGGCGCTACCGCGAGGACATGATCTACCTGTCGCCGGCGCCGCTGTACCACTCGGCGCCGCAGGCGGCGGTGTCGCTGACTCTCAGCAACGGCGGCACCGTGGTGATCATGGAGCACTTCGATCCGGAGCAGTACCTGAGCCTGATCCCGAAGTACGAGGTCACGCACAGCCAGCTCGTGCCGACGATGTTCAGCCGCCTGCTGAAGCTGCCCGAGGCCGTGCGCCGCAGTTACGACCTGTCGTCGCTGGAGATCGCGATCCACGCCGCCGCGCCGTGCCCGGTGCAGGTGAAGGAGCAGATGATCGACTGGTGGGGGCCGATCATCCATGAGTACTACGGCGCGACCGAGGGGCTGGGCTTCACCGCCTGCGACAGCCCGCAGTGGCTGGCGCACAAGGGCAGCGTCGGCAAGGTGCTGCTCGGCGACCTGCACATCCTCGACGAGAACATGCAGCCGGCACCCAAGGGCACGCCGGGCGAGATCTGGTTCAAGACGGCGACGCCGTTCGAGTACTTCAACGACCCGGCGCGCACGCAGGCGTCGCGCTCGGCCGACGGCACGATGAGCACGGTCGGCGACGTCGGCTACGTCGACGACGACGGCTTCCTGTACCTGACCGACCGCTCGACCTTCATGATCATCAGCGGCGGCGTCAACATCTATCCGCAGGAATGCGAGAACCTGCTGATCACGCACCCGAAAGTGGCCGACGCGGCGGTGTTCGGCGTGCCGAACGAAGACCTGGGCGAGGAGGTCAAGGCGGTCGTGCAGCCGATGCCCGGGGTGGCCGCCGGGCCGGCGCTGGAGGCGGAGCTGATCGACTTCTGCCGGCAGCACCTGGCGAAACTGAAGTGCCCGAAGAGCGTCGATTTCACCGACGCGCTGCCGCGCCTGCCGACCGGCAAGCTGTACAAGAAAGGGCTGCGCGACAAGTACTGGGCGGGGCACAAGTCGCGGATCGTTTGAAGGCTCGGCGGTGACCGCCCGGGCGCGATCGCTGCCCGCAGACAGCCCGGCGGTCGCCGAGGATCGGATGCGTGATGCCTGATGCGTGATGCGCAGGCAGCTAGAATCGGTCCGATGAGAACCACGCTCGCGATCGACGACGACGTGCTGGCGGCGGCCAAGGCGATGGCCGAGCGCGAGCGCCGGCCGCTCGGCGAGGTGATCTCGGAGCTGTCGCGGCGCGGGCTCGGCGGTGCCGTCCCGAGCCGAAGCCCGCGCGCACAACGCAACGGCCTGCCGCTGCTGCCGGTGCGCAAGGGCGCAGCCCCGGTGACACTGGAGCTCGTCAACCGGCTCCGCGACGAGCTGCCGTGACGGCCTTCCTGCTCGACACGAACGTCCTGATCGCCTTGATCGACCCGGCACACGTGCACCACGAGGCCGCGCACCGCTGGTTCGCACGGACCGGCCGCAGGAACTTCGCCACCTGCCCGATCACCGAAAACGGGCTGTTGCGTATCGTCGGCCACCCGAAGTACCCGAACTCGCCGGGCCCGCCGAGCGCCGTGATCCCGGCGCTGGCGGCGCTGCGCGCGCTGCCGGGGCACGAGTTCTGGCCCGACGCGGTCAGCCTGGCCGATGATTCGCTCGTCGATGCTTCGCGCCTGTCGGGCCACGCGCAGGTGACCGATGCCTACCTGCTCGCCCTCGCCGTGGCCCGCAGCGGCCGCTTGGCCAGCCTGGACCGGCGACTGGTGGCCGACGCCGTGGTGGGCGGCCGCGAGGCGCTCGAGCTGATCTGACCGAAGCCTTCGACGAGGCCCGACGATGATGAAGATCGACCTACGCAGCGACACCGTCACCTGGCCCACGCCGGCGATGCGTGAGGCGACCGCCCCGGGCCGAGCGTGGACCGCGGATGTCCCCCGAGTCAGACCTTCGGCAACTGCGCAACTGGGCAGGGCAACTGGGCGGTTCGACGCGGCAACGGCAGCGCGCTATGCTGTCGCGAGCCGGCCGGTTCGGCAGGGAAAAGTTGCATGATCGACCGCGTTGCAGAGCTCGCCGCGCAGGGCCGGACCCTGCCGCCGGAGGATCGCGTTCGTTTGCTCGACCTGCTCCTCGAGTCGCTCGAGCAGCCGCCGACCTCGTCCGTCGAGGCCGCCTGGGCGGCCGAGATCGAACGGCGCGTGCGCGCGCACGAGCGGGGTGATGGCGAGTTGTTCGACGTCGAGGACGTCCTTGCCGAGGCGGCAAAGATCGCGCGTTGAAGCGTCTGCGCCTGCGCGGCGAAGCGCGCGCCGAACTGCTGCACGAAATGGCCTTCTACGAGTCGCGCCGGCCGGGAACCGGGCGCCGCTTCCGCGAGGCGGTGGGCGCCACCTTCGATCTGGTCCGGCGCTTTCCGTCGGCCGGCGCTCCGCTCCGGCCGGTACGCGAAAGTCGAAGGTCAAGGGATTCCCGTTCACCGTGATCTACCGCGACGAGCCGGACGCCGTCGTCGTCTTCGCGATCGCCCCCGATCGGCGCCAGCCCGGCTACTGGGTGCCGCGGGCCAAATGAGAGAGTCCTTGCCATGGCTATAACCCCCATCGATTTGCGCAGCGACACCGTCACCAAGCCCACCCCGGCGATGCGCGAGGCGATGGCCTCAGCCTCAGTCGGCGACGACCAGTACGGCGAGGACCCGACCACGAACCGGCTGCAGGAGCGCATGGCCGAACTACTCGGCAAGGAGGCGGCGCTGTGGCTGCCGAGCGGCACGATGGCCAACCAGGTGGCGGCGATGACGCTGGCGCGGCCCGGCGACGAGATCGTCACCGCGCGCGAAGCGCATGCCGGCTGGCACGAGATCGGCGCCGCCGCGGCCAACGCCGGCGTGCAGATCGTCGAGGTCGGCACCGGCGGCGTGTTCACGCGCGAGCTGTTCGAGGCCGCGATCAAGCCGGCCGGGCTGCCGGTGTTCCCGCTGACCACGGTGGTCGAGATCGAGAACACGCACAACCGCGCCGGCGGTGTCGTCTTTCCGCAGGACGAGGCCGAGCGCATCTGCGCGCTGGCGCGCGAACGCGGCATCGCCAGCTTCCTCGACGGCGCCCGGCTGTGGAACGCGGCGGTGGCCTCCGGCCGCAGCGAGGCCGAACTGGCCGCGCCCTTCGACCTGGTGTCGGTCGCGTTCAGCAAGGGGCTCGGCGCGCCGGCCGGCTCGCTGCTCGCCGGTGCGAAGGACGTGATCGCGCGCGCCAACCGCAACCGCCGGCGGCTCGGCGGCGCGATGC
>JAFLDG010000118.1 GCA_017302495.1 Burkholderiales bacterium | reverse complement strand
ACGGCGCGGCGAGCACGCGCACCTGCGCGCCGAGGAGGGCCGGCAGCCGCGCGAGCAGCGCCTGCGCGCCGGCCAGCTCGCAGGCCAGCCCGTCGCAGACCCGCACGGTGAGCTTCGGCGGCGCGGCCTCGCCCTGCTTCACGATGTCGAAGTGGTGGTAGAAGCTCGCGACCTCGAACACCTCGGCCTGCGCGAGGCCCATCTCGCGCGCCAGCGCCGCGAGATGGCGCACGCTCAAGGCACCGAAGCGGTCCTGCAGCCGGTGCAGGTGCTCGATCAGCAGGTCGCGCGCGCGCGGCGCCGGGCCGAGCAGCGCGCGCACCTCTTCCAGCGCGGCCGCATCGACGGCGCGGCCCTTCGGCGCGGCGCGCCGTGCCGAGCGCGTCGGTGCCGCGGCGGCGGCGATCGGAATCGTGCGTGCGGACATGGCGTGGCGGCGGCAGCGGCGGGAGGCGCGGCGCGAACGCCGGCGAAGGCCGAGCTTAACCCCCGACGCCGGACCGGTCGACCAAGGGGCTGAACCATCCGAAGTGCGTTCCGGTCAAGGCCGCGGGTGGGGCGGGTCCGACGCGACTTGCGCCGGCGCCCGGCGGCGTTCCGTTCCGGTCCGGGACAAGCGCACCCGCCGATCGCGCCGACGGCCGGTAGAATTCGAACAGTGCGGAGGCGAAACTCGGCTTCATGCCGTGTGAACCGCCGGCTTCGGTCAGCGGGTCCTATACCTCCCACCCCTCATTCCGGCGCCTCTTGGTCCACGACCAGGGGGCGTTTCTTGTTGTAGGCGACGCCCTTGCGGCCGCCTTCGATGCGGTCCAGGTCCTCGATCTCGATCACCTTGTCCCACACCAGCTCGACGTAGCGCGACTCGTCGCGCTCGTAGTGGCGTTGCAACGCCCAGAGGAAGTAGTCCACCGCCTGCAGCCCGGCCTTCTGCGGCGGCGTGCTGGCGACGATGGCCACCTCGGCCGAGCGGCGGACGCCGTACTGGCTCTCGAACCGGGCCTCGGCCTTCTCGATGGCGGAGCGGAACGCATGCGTGCGCGCCTTGTTGCCGCGCGTGGCAAAGCAGATCTCCAGCCGGTCGGTCAACGGGTGGTAGCGGCGGAACAGCTCCTCGACCAGCGTGTCGTACAGCTCGTCGCCGCGGTAGCGGTAGCCGGCCTCGCGCTCGTTGCGCTGGCGCACGTAGGCCAGCAGCGCCGTCTTGTGCCGCACCACGCCATAGAAGCGCAGGTCGAACTGCGCCAGCACCTTGAACACCTCGCGCCGCACTTCGGGCACGTCGTCCTTGGCGTGAAAGGCCCGCGCGGTCTTGCCGCGCTCGGCCTGCATCGACGGCACGCGCCTGAAGTATGGGTCGGCCAGCAGGTCGGCGCGCAACTGTTCGAGCGCCCGGTGCAGCGCGGCCGGGTCGGCGACGTCCAGCTTGCCGAGGATGAAGGTCTTGGAGCAGCCCTCCTGCCCGACCAGGATGCGGCCCTTGGCGTCGAAGAGCGTCGGGTCGCCCGCCTCGTCGACGAAGAAGTGCAGCGTGCTGGGCGGATCGGTTGAAGTCACGCCTTGGCGGCAGTCAGGAAGGCGCCCGGCCGACCGCCGTGCCCGTCGATCACGCGGTCGATCTCGGCCATCAGGCGCATCGTCTCCGACGGCGCACCGACGACATTCTGATAGTGGGCGATCGCGCGAACGTACGCGGCTGCAGCCAAGGCCAAGGGTCGCCCGAGCAGGTCCATCTGCAAGACACCTCCGCACCGGCCCGCTGCTCAGTCTCGCCGGTCATCGCGTCGCCTCTCAAAGCCTTTGTCACTCTTGACCCCGCGATAACACCTCGCAGCGCCGCAGCAGCGCGACAAGCTGCTCCCGATGGGCCTCGAGATCGCGCGCCGCGATCTTCAGCGTGATCAGGTCGCGCTGGAAGGCGCGCACGTAAAGACCGGTATCGTCGAACCCCGCCATCTGTGCCTCGCGCTCGTCCGCGTTCGTGCGGACGCGGACGTGGCAATGCAACGCGCTGCGCGGCGGGTGAAACCAGCAGAAGTTGCGCCCGGTCGTCCCCAGAGCCACGTTGCCCTTGTTGTACGTCACGCGCGCCGGCGCGATTTCCGCGCCGACCATCGCGACCACCGCGTCCAGTGCGCGCATTGCTTCGGTGCTGGCTCGACGCTCCCAGTAGCGTCGGTCAGTCAGCTCGCCACCTTCCTCCTCCTCTGGTTCTGCCTCCTCGTAGATGTCGAGCACCTTGATCGCGTGCAGGATGATCTCCTCTTTGCTCACTGGGAAGGCGCTGAGCTGCAGCGCGATCAGCGGCACCGCGCGATTCAGCAGGCGGATGACGTTGAAGAACCTTGCCGTGATCTCCTCGGCCACGATCACCGCACGATGCTCGTAGGTCGGGTAGCGCTGGCGTTCGATGTCCCAGTACTCGATCGTGCGGATGATGTGGCTCTCATCGAGGGCGCCCAGCATCACCTCGACGGTGTAGCGCGTCTCCTGTTCGGGGTCGTAGAACAGAACGTCGAGACGCCCGCCGCTCGACTGCCTGCGCTCGCGCCGGACGAGCTGCACGTCACCGAGCCCGAGAATCGAGGGGTCTTCCTCGATCCGGTCCTGCAACCACTTCTCGCCAAGCCCGAGCGTTCGCAGCTTCGCCGGCGCGGACTTGCGCACTTCCGTTGCCATCGATTCGTTCAACCTCCGACTCGATACCTCGAGAGGCCGCCCACTCGGCAGACAGCACCTCGCGCGGGGCCGGCGGCTTCGCCGCGCGGCCCTCTCGCGCTCTCCGCGAGAAACTCAATCCGCCTGCTTCCGCAGAAACGCCGGAATCTCGATCTCGTCCATCCCGTTGCTCGACAGCGCCTCCACCTTCGCCGCCGCGCTCTGCGCGCGGCCGGTGCGCCAGACGCTCGGCGTGGCCAGGCTGCTGTAGTCCTGCGGCGCGCCCGGCAGCACGCCGGCGCCGCCCACCGGCTGCTGCAGGATCGGCAGGTTGTCGGTGCCGGTGCGCACGCCGGGCTGCTGCACCACGCTCAGCGGCGGCTGCGCCCGGCGCTGCGCGCCGGAAAGCCCGGTGGCGATCACCGTCACGCGCAGCTGGTCGCCCAGGCCCTCGTCGTAGGCGGTGCCGAAGATCACGTGCGCGTCGTCCGCGGCGTAGCGGCGGATCGTGTTCATCGCGTTGCGGCTCTCGGCGAGCTTGAAGGTCTGGCGGCTCGCCGCGATCAGCACCAGCACGCCGCGCGCGCCGCTCAGGTCGATGCCTTCCAGCAGCGGGCAGGCCACCGCCAGCTCGGCGGCCTTGTTCGCGCGGTCGGGGCCGCCGGCCTGCGCGGTGCCCATCATCGCCTTGCCGGGCTCGCTCATCACGGTCTTCACGTCCTCGAAGTCGACGTTCACCAGCCCGGGCACGTGGATGATGTCGCTGATGCCGCCGACCGCGTTCTTCAGCACGTCGTTCGCGTGCGCGAAGGCCTGGTCCTGCGTGATGTCGTCGCCCAGCACCTCGAGCAGCTTCTCGTTCAGCACGACGATCAGGCTGTCGACGTTGGCTTCCAGCTCGGCCACGCCGTCCTCGGCCTGCTTGCCGCGCTTCTTGCCCTCGAACTCGAAGGGCTTGGTCACGACGCCGACGGTGAGGATGCCCATCTCCTTGGCCACGCGCGCGATCACCGGCGCCGCACCGGTGCCGGTGCCGCCGCCCATGCCGGCGGTGATGAACAGCATGTGCGAGCCGCCGATGGCCTCGCGGATGCGGTCCACCGCCTCCTCGGCGGCGGCGCGGCCGACCTCGGGCTTGCTGCCCGCGCCGAGGCCGCTCGCGCCGAGCTGCACCACGAACGGCGCGTTGCTGCGGTTCAGCGCCTGCGCGTCGGTGTTCGCGCAGACGAACTGCACCCCCTGCACGCCCTGCGCGATCATGTGCTCGACGGCGTTGCCGCCGCCGCCGCCGATGCCGATCACCTTGATCTGCGTGCCTTGGTCGAATTCCTCGATCATCTCGATGGCCATCTCGTACACCTCCTGTCGGTCAAGCAGTTGCCATTGAAGAAAAACACCCACCACCCATCGATCCGGGACCTCTGCCTTGCTCGTCCACGGGTCCCTCCTAAAAATTGCCCAGGAACCAGTCCTTCGCGCGGCCGACGATGGTCTTGACCGACCCCGCCTGCTGCGCCGCCTTCAACCCCCGCGCCCGCGCCGAGCGCGCTTCTGCCAGCAGCCCCATCGCCGTCGCCGAGCGCGGGTTCGCCACCATGTCGGCCAGCGGCCCGGCGTACAGCGGCACGCCTTTTCGCACCGGCTTGAGGAAGATGTCCTCGCCGAGCTCCACCATGCCCGGCATCACCGCCGAGCCGCCGGTGAGCACGATGCCGCTGGACAGCAGCTCCTCGTAGCCGCTCTGCCGGATCACCTGGTGCACGAGCGAGAAGATCTCCTCGACCCGCGGCTCGATCACACCGGCCAGCGCCTGCCGGTTGAGCTGGCGCGGCGCGCGGTCGCCGAGCCCCGGCACCTCGATCGCCTGGTTCGGGTCGGCCAGCAGTTGTTTCGCCACGCCGTACTCGACCTTGATCTCTTCGGCGTCCTTGGTCGGCGTGCGCAGCGCCATCGCGATGTCGCTGGTGATGAGATCCCCGGCGATCGGGATCACCGCCGTGTGGCGCACGCTGCCGTCGGTGTAGATCTGGACGTCGGTGGTGCCGGCGCCGATGTCCACCACCGCGACGCCGAGGCTCTTCTCGTCGTCGGTCAGCACCGCCGCGGCGCTCGCGCTCGGGTTCAGCACCAGGCGCTCGACCTCGAGCCCGCAGCGGCGCACGCACTTCAGGATGTTCTCGGCCGCGCTGCCGGCGCCGGTGACGATGTGCACCTTCACCTCGAGCCGGCTGCCGCTCATGCCCACCGGCTCCTTGACCTCGTGGCCGTCGATCACGAACTCCTGCGGCTCGACCAGCAGCAGCCGCTGGTCGTTCGGGATGTTGATCGCCTTCGCGGTCTCCACGACGCGCGCCACGTCCACCGGCGTGACCTCGCGGTTGTCGCGCACGATCACCATGCCGGTGGAGTTCTGGCCGCGGATGTGGCTGCCGGTGATGCCGGTGTAGACCGACGCGATCTTGCAGGCGGCCATCATCTCGGCCTCCTTCAGCGCCTCCTGGATGCTGGCGACCGTCGCGTCGATGTTCACGACCACGCCGCGTTTCAGTCCCTGCGCGTTCGCCACGCCGAGGCCTGCCACGCGCAGCTCGCCGCCGGGCAGCACCTCGGCGACGACCGCCATCACCTTCGCGGTGCCGATGTCCAGCCCGACGACCAGGTCCTTGTTCTCCTTGGCCATGCCGCTTGCCCCTATCGCTTCGTTGTCCTGGCCGCCGCCGGCGTCACCATCGTCGTGATGCCGCGCATGCGCACCGCGTAGCCGTCGGCGTGGCGCAGGTCGGCGGATTCGAGATCGCGCTGCCAGCGCTCGGTGACCTGGCCGACCGTGCGCACGAAGCGCTCGCTGCGCGCCACCACCTCGTCGTCGCTGCCGCGGCCCAGCTCGATGCGCGCGCCGCCGTCGAGCGTGACGCGCCACGAGCCGCGGCCCGACAGCTGCAGCGTGCGCACCGGCCGGCCGAGCGCGTCGAACACCGGCACCAGGCGCCGGTACAACGTGAGCATCGCGTCGGCCGTGCCCGGCGGGCCGCTGAACTCGGGCAGGTCCTCGTCCTCGACGTCGCCGAGGTTGGCCTCGAACACCTCGCCGCGGTCGTTGACCAGGCGGTGGTTGCCGTCGGCCTCGGTCCACAGCGCCACCGGCCGGTGTTCCTCGAGCCGCACCGCGAGCCGGTCGGGCCAGACGCGGCGCAGCGTCGCCTGCCGCACCCACGGCACCGACTCGAACACCGCCCGCGCACGCTCCAGGTCGATCGCGAGCAGGTTGCCGGCCAGCCGCGGCGTGGTGTTGGCGCGGATCGTCGCGACGCTGTTGCGCTGCAGCTCGCCCTCGAGCTGGATCGCGCGGATCGGGAACCAGGGCGAGCGCGCGAGCGCGACCGCGCCGGCCGCGACCAGGCCGACGCCGGCGACGGCGAACAGCGCGGTCGCGACGCCGTTCATCAGCCGCACGTCGAACGGCAGCGCGGGGGCGGGGGCGGCCAGGCTCGCCATCGGTTCAGGCTCCGGTCCCGGGCGCACGGCCGGCCGTGCCGCTGTCCAGCGCCGCGTGCTCGAGCAGGTGCAGGCACAGCCGCTCGTAGCTCAGGCCCGCCGCGCGCGCCGACATCGGCACCAGCGAGTGGCCGGTCATGCCGGGCGAGGTGTTCATCTCGAGCAGGAAGAGCTTGCCGTCGGCGTCGCGCCGCATCAGGTCGGCGCGGCCCCAGCCGCGGCAGCCGAGCGCACGGTAGGCGGCCACCGTCAGCCGCTGGACCTCGGCCTCGACCTCGGCCGGCAGCCCGCTCGGGCAGTGGTAGCCGGTGTCGTCGGAAAAGTACTTGTGCTCGTAGTCGTAGTTGCCGTCCGGCGCGGCGATGCGGATCACCGGCAGCGCGCGCGCGTCCGCCCCCTGGCCGAGCACCGGGCAGGTCAGCTCGGTGCCGTCGATGAATTCCTCGCACAGCACGTCGCGGTCGTAGCGCGCGGCGAGCTGCACCGCGTCCTGCAGCTGCGAGTAGCCGAGCACCTTCGTGATGCCGATCGACGAGCCTTCGTGCGGCGGCTTCACGATCAGCGGCAGGCCGAGCCGGTCGGGCACCTCGCGCAGGGTCTCGCGCTGCTGCGCGCCGGGGCCGAGCAGCTCCCAGCGCGGCGTCGGCAGCCCCTCGGCCGTCCAGACGCGTTTGGTCATCACCTTGTCCATCGCGATGCTGCTGGCCATCACGCCGGAGCCGGTGTAGGGGATGCCGAGCAGCTCGAGCGCGCCCTGCACCGTGCCGTCCTCGCCGTGGCGGCCGTGCAGCGCGATGAAGACGCGGTCGAAGCGCTCGCTCTTCAGTTCGGACAGGTCCTCGTGCGCCGGATCGAAGGCGCTGGCGTCGACACCCTGGGCGAGCAGCGCGGCCAGCACGCCGCGGCCCGACATCAGCGAGACCTCGCGCTCGGCCGAATCGCCGCCCATCAGCACCGCCACCTTGCCCAGCGCGCGAACGTTCGGCGCGGTCATGTTCTGTCCTCCGCTGCGAGCCTTTCGCACAGCTGCGGCGCCACGGTGCCGATCGAGCCGGCGCCCATCGCGATCACGACGTCGCCGTCGCGCACCTGGTCGGCGATCGCCTCCGGCAGCTCGGCCACCGCCTCGACGAAGATCGGATCGACCTTGCCGGCCACGCGCAGCGCGCGCGCCAGGCTGCGGCCGTCGGCGGCGACGATCGGCGCCTCGCCGGCGGCATAGACCTCGGTCAGCAGCACCGCGTCGGCGCTGCCCATCACGTGCACGAAGTCCTCGAAGCAGTCGCGGGTTCGGGTGTAGCGGTGCGGCTGGAAGGCGAGCACCAGCCGCCGGCCGGGGAAGGCACCGCGCGCGGCCTGGATCACCGCCGCCATCTCGGCCGGGTGGTGGCCGTAGTCGTCGACCAGCGTGAAGCGCCCGCCGCCGTGCGCGGCCGGCACCGGCAGCTCGCCGTGGCGCTGGAAGCGCCGGCCGACGCCCTGGAACGCGGCCAGCGCGCGCACGATCGGTGCGTCCGGCAGCTCGAGTTCGGTCGCGACCGCGATCGCCGCGAGCGCGTTGCGCACGTTGTGCTCGCCCGGCAGGTTCAGCGTGACGTGCAGGTCCGGCATCGCCGCGCCGTTGCGCCGCTGCGCGACGAAGCGCATCTGGCCGCCGGGCAGCGCCTGCACGTTCACCGCGCGCACCATCACGCCGTCGTCGAGGCCGTAGCTGACCACCGGGCGCGAGATCATCGGCACGACCGAGCGCACGCCGGGGTCGTCGGCGCAGACGATCGCCGCGCCGTAGAACGGCATGCGGTGGACGAAGTCGACGAAGGCCGCCTTCAGCCGCGCGAAGTCGTGGCCGTAGGTGTCCATGTGGTCGGTGTCGATGTTCGTCACCACCGCCAGGATCGGCGTCAGGTTCAGGAACGACGCGTCGCTTTCGTCGGCCTCGACCACGATGTAGTCGCCGGCGCCCAGGCGCGAGTTCGCGCCGGCGCTGTGCAGCAGGCCGCCGATGACGAAGGTCGGGTCGACGCCGGCTTCGGCGAGCACGCTGGTCACGAGCGAAGTGGTCGTGGTCTTGCCGTGGGTGCCGGCGATCGCGATGCCCGACTTGAGCCGCATCAGCTCGGCCAGCATCGCCGCGCGCGGCACCACCGGCACCCGCGCGGCGCGGGCGGCGATCACCTCCGGGTTGTCGCCCTTGACCGCGGTCGACGTGACCACCGCCTGCGCCCCGGCGATCTGCGCGGCGTCGTGGCCCGTGAAGACGCGGATGCCGAGCGACGCGAGCCGGCGCGTGGTCGCGCTCGCCGCCTGGTCCGAGCCCGAGACCGTGTAGCCGAGGTTGTGCAGGATCTCGGCGATGCCGCTCATGCCGGCGCCGCCGACGCCGACGAAGTGGATGTGCTTGACTGCGTGCTTCATGCGCCGGCCTCCCGCACGCCGCCGTCCTTCGTCGGCGCCGGCAGGGTCTCGACGAAGGGAATGTGCTCGACCGCGGGCTTCATGCGCCGGCCTCCCGCTTCACCAGCCGCTCGATCTCATCGGCGACGCGCGCCGCCGCGTCGGGCCGCGCCAGCGCGCGCGCGCGTTCGGCCATCGCCAGCAGCGTGGGCCGGTCGAGCGCCTGCAGCCGCTCGGCCAGGTGTTCCGCGCTCAGCTCGGCCTGCGGCAGGTGCACCGCCGCGCCCGCGCGCGCCATGAAGTCGGCGTTGTCGCGCTGGTGCGCGGTGGTGCTGACGACCAGCGGCACCAGGATGCTCGCGACGCCGGCCGCGCACAGCTCGCTGACCGTGACCGCGCCGGCGCGGCAGACGATCAGGTCGCAATCGGCCAGCCGCGCCGCCATGTCGTCGATGAACGGCAGCAGCTCCGCCTCGACGCCGGCCGCGGCGTAGGCGGCCCGCACCGCGTCGATGTGCGCGGCGCCGGTCTGGTGGGTGACACGCGGCCGCCGCGCCGGATCGATCCGCTGCAGCGCGAGCGGCAGCGTGTCGTTCAGCACCTTCGCGCCGAGGCTGCCGCCGACCACCAGCACGTGCATCGGGCCCGAGCGGCCGGCGAAACGCTCCGCCGGCGCCGGCAGCAGCGCGATCGCCTCGCGCACCGGGTTGCCGGTGACCAGCGAGCGCTTCGTGCGCCGCGCGTCGGCCCCGTCGAAGCCGAAGGCCACCGCGTCGGCCACCGGCAGCAGCGCCTTGTTGCTGAGCAGCAGCGACGCGTCGGCGTTGACCAGCACCAGCGGCTTGCCGAGCAGCGCGGCCATCAGGCCGCCGGGGAAGCAGACGTAGCCGCCCATGCCGAGCACGGCGTCGGCGCCGCGCTTGCGCAGGATCTGCAGGCAGTCCCAGAACGCCTTCAGCAGGCGCGCGCCGCCGGTCAGCGTGTGCAACAGCCCCTTGCCGCGCAGGCCGGCGAAGCCGATCGCGTCGAGCGGGATCTGCGCCGGCGGCACCAGCCGGTTCTCCATGCCGCTGGTCGTGCCGAGCCAGCTCACGCTCCAGCCGCGCGCGCGCATCTCGCGCGCGACCGCGAGGCCGGGCACGATGTGCCCGCCGGTGCCGGCGGCCATGACGACGAGGTGGCTCAACGGAGCCCCCTGGGCGCTGCGCGCCCGCCGTGCGGCCTGCATGCCGCCCGGCGCTTGCCAGCCGCTCGCGAGCGCGCAGGCGCTCGCTCGGCGCCGGCTTGCCCCCCCGAGGGGGTGAGCCGGCTTGGGGCGGCCCGGCGCCGGCTCACGATCGACCGCCCCTCATCATCGCCCGGCTCTCGATGTCGACCCGCAGCACGATCGCGAGCGCGATCAGGTTCAGCACGATCGCCGAGCCGCCGTAGCTCAGCAGCGGCAGCGTCAGCCCCTTGGTCGGCAGCACGCCGAGGTTGACGCCCATGTTGATGAAGCTCTGGCCGCCGACCCACAGGCCGATGCCCTGCACCATCAGCCCGGCAAAGACGCGGTCCAGCGCCACCGCCTGCCGGCCGATGACGAAGATGCGCCGCGTCAGCCAGAAGAACGCGACGATCACCGCCGCGACGCCGACGAAACCGAGTTCCTCGCCGATCACCGCGAGCAGGAAGTCGGTGTGCGCCTCGGGCAGGTAGTGCAGCTTCTCGACGCTCGACCCGAGCCCCTGGCCGAACAGCTCGCCGCGGCCGAAGGCGATCAGCGAGTGCGTCAGCTGGTAGGCCTTGCCCTGCGCATAGTCCGGGTTCCACGGATCGAGGTAGGCGAAGATGCGCTGCGCCCGCCACGGGCTGAGCGCGATCATCAGCACGAAGGCGCCGAGCAGCACGCCGACGCCGAGCGCGAACATGCGGCCGTTGACGCCGCCGAGGAACAGGATGCCGAGCGCGATCATCGCGATGACGAGGAACGCGCCCATGTCGGGCTCGGCCAGCAGCAGCAGCCCGACCACCGCCAGCGCCACCGCCATCGGCCACACCGCCTGCAGGAAGTTCTCCTTCACGTCCATCTTGCGCACCATGTAGCTCGCGGCATAGAGCGCGATGCCGAGCTTGGCGAGTTCGCTCGGCTGGAAGTTCATGATGCCCAGCGGCAGCCAGCGCCGTGCGCCGTTCACCGCCAGCCCGACCTTCGGCACCAGCACCAGCACCAGCAGCAGCAGCGAAACGACGAAGCACCACGGCGCCCACTTCTCCCACTGCGCCACCGGCACCTGCAGCGCGAGCAGCGCGGCGAGCAGGCCGAGCGCCAGCGCCATGCCGTGGCGCAGCAGGAAGTGGGTCGGCGCGTAGCGCGCGAAGCGCGGGTTGTCGGGCAGCGCGATCGACGCCGAATAGACCATCACCAGGCCGAGCGCGAGCAGGCCGATCGTGACCAGCACCAGGCCGCGGTCGAAGCCCGCGATGCGCGTGCCGGCGGCCGGCGTGATCGGGATCTGGTCGCGCACCGGCAGCGCGGCGTCGTCGCCGCGCCGCGGCAGCCAGCCGAGCAGGCGGGCGCGCCAGCCGGCCGCGGCGGTCGTCGCAGCGCTCATCCGACCACCTCCCCGCGCTCGGCCGCGAGTGCGCGCACCGCGGTGACGAAGACCTCGGCGCGGTGCGCGTAGTCGCGGAACATGTCCAGGCTCGCGCAGGCGGGCGACAGCAGCACCGCGTCGCCGGCACGGGCTTGCGCGAAGCACCAGGC
>JAFLDG010000117.1 GCA_017302495.1 Burkholderiales bacterium | reverse complement strand
TGCGTCAGTGGGAAGAAAACACCGAACGCCTCATCGACGCCAAGCAGCCGCCGCAGCCCTGACGCCGGTCACCACAGGCTCACCGGTAATTGCGAGTTATTGCGTCGCAACATGCGCGGAATGTGGGGCTGGTCGCCGGCTGCGCGCAAATGGCGCAGGTCGCGACCGGGCAGGTCGTCATCCGCCAGCGCCTCGTCGTTGAAGCCGATGCGTCCTGGAACCAGTTCGAATTCGCGCCCGACGACTTCATCACGCCCACCCGGACGCAGCACGGCATCACGGTCGACGCGCTGAAGTTCCACGCAGGGCTGAAGAACGACGCTCTGGTCGCACTGAGCCGGCGCGATCCGTCGGTCGTGCACCCGCTGGCCTTCGAGGCCTGGATGCAGCCGGCGGACGTCGTCGCGCTGTTCGCGAAGCTCCACTCGCGAGGCGGCTCGACCTTCACGCTGGAAAAGGTCGAGCCGGCACCCTTCGTCGGGGCCTCGGGCTGGCGCTTCGAGTTCAGCAGATCCGCAAGTCCGACGACGTGCGGCTGAAGGGCGTGGGCTGGTTCGCGGTGCGCGACGGCGAGCTCTGGGCGATCACCTATACCGCACCCCGGCTCGCGTTCTTCCCGGCCGGCATCGGCGCGGCCGAAGCCGTCGCCCGCAGCGCGCGGATCAAGGTGTGACCGCGCGCCGGCCGCGCCCGGACGCACCGGCCCCGGCACCGCCGGCGCCCTACTCCGGCGCGTTCAATCGGGTGCCGAAGCGCTCGCGCAGCACGCGCTTGAGGATCTTGCCGCTCGGGTTGCGCGGGATCTCGTCGACGAAGGTCACCACCTTCGGCAGCTTGTAGCCGGCGAGCCGCCCACGGCACCAGTCCAGCAGCCCGGCCTCGGTCAGCGCAGCGTCCTTCTTCCCCACGATCACCGCCAGCGGCACCTCGCCCCACTTCGGCGAGGGCAGGCCGATCACCGCCGCATCGGCCACCGCCGGATGGCCGAGCAGCAGGTTCTCGACCTCGGCCGGGAAGACGTTCTCGCCGCCCGAGATCAGCATGTCCTTCATCCGGTCGCGGATCGTGACGAAGCCGTCCGCGTCCATCGTGCCGACGTCGCCGGTATGCAGCCAGCCGGCGCGCAGCGCCTGGGCGGTGGCGTCGGGGCGGTTCCAGTAGCCGAGCATGTTGTGCGGCCCGCGCAGCACGACCTCGCCGGGCTCGCCCGGAGCGCAGTCGCGGCCGTCGACGCCAACCACGCGCACGTCGGTATAGAAATAGGCGCGGCCGGTGGAGCCGGCGCGCGTCAGCGCGTCCTCGCCCATGATCAGGCAGCCCGGCCCGCAGCTCTCGGTCAGGCCGTAGAGCTGGTGCACCTCGACGCCGATCGCGGCATAGGCCTCGATCAGCGACACCGGCACCGGCGCGGCGCCGCACAGCACCCAGCGCAGCGTGCGCGCGTCGTGCACCGCCGGGTCGTAGACACCCTGCATGAACTGCAGCATCGCCGGCACCAGCAGCGTGGTGCTGATCTTCTCCTCGCGGATCAGCTCCCAGGCCGCCTTCGGATCGAAGGCCTTCAGCACCACCTGCGTGCAGCCCACGTAGACGCAGCACAGCGAAGGCATCAGCGCGCCGACGTGGAACAGCGGCAGCGCGACGAGGTAGCGGTCCTTGTAGTGGAAGTCGGCGGTTGCGGTGACGTTGAGCGCGGACCAGAACACCGTGCGGTGGCTGTGCATCACGCCCTTGGGCAGGCCGGTCGTGCCCGAGGTGTACATGATGAACAGCAGGTCGTCTTCCGACCCGGCAGGCTCGGGCTCGTCGGCCGGCATGGCGCCGGCCCAGGCGGCGTAGCCGATGGCGAAGCCGGGTGCCTCCCCACCGACCTGCACCCAGCTGCGCAGGTCGGTCTTGCCGGCGCGGCGCTGCAGCTCGGCCGCCATCGGCGCGAAGTTCTCCGCGTACAGCAGCACGGTGGCGCCCGAGTCCTTCAGGATGAACTCCAGCTCGTCGGCCACCAGCCGCCAGTTCAGCGGCACGTTCACCGCGCCGATCTTGGCCACCGCGAAGAAGCTCTCGACGAACTCGGCGCCGTTCATCAGCAGCAGCGCGACGCGGTCGCCGCGCTGCACGCCGGCCGCGCGCAGCGCATGCGCGACGCGGTTGCAGCGCTCGTTCAGTTCGCGGAACTCGAGGCGCCGGCCGCCGGCCGCCGGCTCGACCATCGCCTCGAGCCCCGGGCTCAGGAAGGCACGGCGGGCCAGGAACTGACCAACGTTCATCTGCATCGCGCCTCCTCATGCCAAGTCATGTTCAACCGTCGGGAACAGAAGGCCCGCTCGCGGCCCTGAGCTGTCCTTGGTCGTCGTGACGAAAGCAGCCACTGCGGCGCTTCGACGTGGCGCACGGGGCCGCCGACGGGGTGGCCGACTCCGCTCAGCCCAATTCTTGTTCGCTCCGTCGGCCACCCCGTCGTCGGCCCGACCTGTGGTGCGCCTACGCCGCCCCCGTCCGTACGGGCGAAGGGTCTTGTCGTTGCTGCCGGAGCGTGCTGCCGGTGCCGGCAAAGCCGATGAGGGGGTGGCCGACGGAGTGAATGAGAATTTGGCTGAACGGAGTCGGCCACCCCCTCGTCGGCTTTGCCTCTCGGTCGCAGCAACAGCGCAACGCGAACAGCAGACCTTCCGAACAGCAGCAAAGGGCCGAGAACGGACCACACCGTATCAAGGCGATTGAACGCGAGTGCACCTCAGCCCTTGCGCAACGGGCGGAAGGTCGCGCGAATCTCGTCCACCAGTTCCGCCGGCCGCTCGAGCGCCGCGAAATGGCCGCCGCGGTCGAACTCGCGCCAGTGCACGATGTTCCGGAAGCGCTGTCCGGCCCAGCGCCGCGACGCGCGGAAGATCTCCTTCGGGAACAGGCTGACGCCGGTGGCGATCTCGACCGGCTGGCGGTTCGGCTTCGCGAAGCTCTCCCAGTACAGCCGCGCCGACGACGCGGCGCTGTTCGGCAGCCAGTACAGCATGACCTGGTCGAGCAGCTCGTCGCGGCTGAGCACGTTCTCCGGATGGCCGTCGCAGTCCATCCAGGCCTGGTACTTCTCGATGATCCAGGCCGCCTGCCCCATCGGCGAATCGGCCAGGCCGTAGCCGATCGTCTGCGGCCGCGTGCCCTGCTGGCGCGCGTAGGCCGAGCCCTCGGCGCGGTAGCGCTTCAGGCCGTCGAGCGCGGCCTTCTCGGCATCGGTCAGGTCGGGCATCGCGCCGATGTCCGGGGCGACGACCGGCATCGTCAGGTGGATGCCGAGGCACGGCCCGGCGTCCTGCAGGCCGATCGCGGTCGTGACCATCGAGCCCCAGTCGCCCCCCTGCGCGACATAGCGGGCGTACCCCAGCCGCTGCATCAGCGTGGCCCAGGCGCGGGCGATCCGTTCGACGTTCCAGCCCGGCACGGTCGGCTTGCCCGAGAAGCCGTAGCCGGGCAAGGCCGGGCAGACGACATGGAAGGCATCGGCCGCATCGCCGCCATGCGCGGCGGGGTCGGCGAGCGGGCCGATCACCTTGTGGAACTCGGCGATCGAGCCCGGCCAGCCGTGGCTCGTCACCAGCGGCAGCGCGTCGGCCCGGGGCGAGCGCTGGTGGACGAAGTGGATCTCGACGCCGTCGATCGTGGTCTTGAACTGATCGAAGCGGTTCAGCCGCGCCTCGCGCGCGCGCCAGTCGTAGCCGTCGACCCAGTAGTCGCGCAGCGCCTGCGCATAGGCCAGCGGCAGCCCTTGCGACCAGTCGGCCACCGGCTCCTTGTCCGGCCAGCGCGTGGCAAGCAGCCGGCGCTTCAGGTCGGCGAGCTGCTCGTCACCGGCGGCGATGCGAAACGGCGTGATGGTCCCGCTCACGCCGTGCTCAGCCGGTGAAGCGCTTGCCCGTCTGCGCCATCTCGCGCAGCAGCGGCGCGATCTCGAAGCCTTCGCCGAGCACCGGCCGGTACTTCTCGAGCGCCGCAACGACGTTCGCCGCGCCGACCGTATCGGCATAGAACATCGGCCCGCCGCGGTACACCGGCCAGCCGTAGCCGTAGATCCAGACGACATCGATGTCGCTCGCGCGCTGCGCGATGCCTTCGGCCAAGATCTTCGCGCCCTCGTTGATCATCGGGTAGACCAGCCGCTCGAGGATCTCGGCGTCGCCGATGGTGCGGCGCGCGATGCCCTTCTCGGCCGCGAAGTCGAGGATCAGCTGCTCGACCAGCGCGGAGTTCGACCGGTTGCGCTTCGCGTCGTAGTCGTAGTAGCCGGCGCCGGTCTTCTGGCCGCGGCGGTCCCGCTCGCACAGCCGTTCGCGGATCGTCGCCCCCTTCGAAGTCTCCTTCGACCAGCCGATGTCCAGCCCGGCCAGGTCGCTCATCTGGAACGGCCCCATCGGCCAGCCGAAGTCGAAGGCGACGCGGTCCACGTCCCACGGCAGC
Source organism: Burkholderiales bacterium (assembly GCA_017302495.1). Lineage (GTDB taxonomy): Bacteria > Pseudomonadota > Gammaproteobacteria > Burkholderiales > Burkholderiaceae_C > Rubrivivax. The sequence continues at coordinate 6,850 of JAFLDG010000117.1, read as the reverse complement.
GCGCCTTCGAGGATCAGCGCGTTCGCCTGGTCGCGGCGCTGCGCGAGCATGCGGTTGCCGATGAAGCCGTGGCACACACCCGAGACGACCGCGACCTTGCCGATGGTCTTGCCGACCTCCATCGCCGTGGCCAGCACGTCGGGCGCGGTCTTCGCGCCGCGCACCACCTCGAGCAGCTTCATCACGTTGGCCGGGCTGAAGAAGTGCATGCCGACCACGTCCTGCGGCCGCTTCGTCGCGGAGGCGATCTGATTCACGTCGAGGTAGCTGGTGTTGGTCGCGAGGATCGCGCCCGGCTTGACGATCGAATCGAGCTTGCCGAACAGCTCCTCCTTCACCGCCATGTTCTCGAACACCGCCTCGATGACCAGGTCGCAGTCGGCGAGCGCGGCCAGGTCCAGCGTGGGCGACAGCAGGCCCATGCGCTTGTCGACATCCGCCGGCGTCATGCGCCCCTTCGCGGCGGTGTTGTCGTAGTTCTTCTTTATCGTCGCGGTGCCGCGGTCGAGCGCGGCCGGTTGCGTCTCGACGATCGTGACCGGGATGCCGCGGTTCAGGAAGTTCATCGCGATGCCGCCGCCCATCGTGCCGGCGCCGATGATCCCGACCTTCTTCACGGCCCGAGCCGCCGTGCCTTCGCGCAGGCCGTCGATCTTGGCCGCCGCGCGCTCGGCGAAGAACATGTAGCGCTGCGCCCGGCTCTGCATGCCCTCGACCAGGCCCTTGAACAGGCGCCGCTCGGCGGCCTGGCCCTCGTCGAAGGGCAGCGTCGCGGCGGCCTCGACGCACTGGATGATCGCCTCCGGCGCTTCGAAACCGCGGAAGGCCTTCGCGTTCTTCTTCCGGAACTCGGTGAACAGTTCCGGCGAGCCGCCGGACACGCCCTGCGTGCGGATCTGGCGCAGTGGGCGCTTCTCGCCGAGCACGCGCCGCGCGTAGGCGATGCCCGCGGCGCGCAGGTCCGTGCCTTCGGGCACCAGCTCGTCGATCAGCCCCATCGCCAGGCCGGCCTTGGCGCCCACCGGCGCGCCGCCGGTCATCATCTCCAGCGCCTTCTCGGCGCCGACGATGCGCGGCAGCCGCTGCGTGCCGCCGGCGCCGGGCAGCAGGCCGAGCTTGACCTCGGGCAACCCCACCTTCGCCGAAGGCACGGCGATGCGGTAATGGCACACCAGCGCGGTCTCGAAGCCGCCGCCGAGCGAGGTGCCGTGGATCGCCGCGACCACCGGTTTGTCGGCGCCCTCGATCCGGTCGAAGAGGGCATGCAGCGACGCCCCCTTCGGCGGCTTGCCGAACTCGGCGATGTCGGCGCCGGCGAAGAAGGTGCGGCCGGCGCAGGTGAGCACGATCGCCTCGACGGCCGGATCGGTCAGCGCCTGCTCGAAGGCCGCCGTCAGCCCGTCGCGCACGATCGCCGACAACGCGTTCACCGGCTCGTGGTGGGACGTGATCACCGCGATGCCGTCTTCGACGGTCAGGTCCACGACGGGATTGATGGCGGCCATGGCGGCGTGTCTCCTGTTGACTGGGGGTGATGACCGACTCAGGCGCTCTTCGGCGCGTAGCCGAGCACGGCCTTGGTCTCGAGGAATTCGGCGAAGGCGTGGTCGCCCCACTCGCGGCCGTTGCCCGACTGCTTGTAGCCGCCGAACGGCGCCATCAGGTCGGTCGCGGCACCATTCAGGTTGACCTGGCCGGCGCGCAGCCGGGCAGCGACCGCGCGCGCCGAGTCGAGGTCCGCCCCCGAGACGTAGGCCGCCAGGCCGTACAGCGTGTCGTTCGCGATCGCGACCGCTTCGTCGATGGTGTCGTAGCCGATCAGTACCAGCACCGGGCCGAAGATCTCCTCGCGCGCGACGATCGCGTCGTTGCGCACCGGGCCGAGCACGGTCGGCTTAACGTAGTAGCCGGTGTCGAGCCCGGCCGGCTTGCCCGGGCCGCCGGCGACCAGCGGCGCGCCCTCTTCGATGCCGCGGTTGATCAGCGTCTGGATCTTGTCCCACTGCGTCGCCGACACCACGGGGCCGATCGCCGCGCCGCTGTCGGGTGCACCGACGGTCGTCGCTTCGGCCACCTGCTTCGCGATCGCCACCGCCTCGTTCATGCGCGAATTCGGCACCAGCATCCGCGTGGGCGCGTTGCACGACTGGCCGGAGTTCTGCATCACGCCGCGCACGCCGCCGGTGACCGCCTTCTTGAAACCGTCCGCATCCAGGTCGGGCAGGACGATGTTCGGCGACTTGCCGCCCAGTTCCTGGTGCACGCGCTTGACCGTCGGTGCCGCGTTGCGCGCGACCTCGATGCCGGCGCGTGTCGAGCCGGTGAAGGACACCATGTCCACGCCCGGGTGGCCCGCGATCGCGGCACCCACCGTCGGCCCGTCGCCGTTGACCAGGTTGAACACCCCCGCCGGCACGCCGGCGGCGTGCATCACCTCGGCCCAGACCTGGGCCGAGAACGGCGCGATCTCCGACGGTTTCAGCACCATCGTGCAGCCGACCGCGAGCGCCGGCGCGACCTTGCAGGCGATCTGGTTCACCGGCCAGTTCCACGGCGTGATCAACCCGCACACGCCGATCGGCTCCTTGACGATGCGGGTCGTGCCGCGCTGCTCGTCGAACTTGTATTCCTTCAGCACCGCGAGTGCCGCCTGCAGGTGGCCGACGCCCATCGCCGCCTGCGCCTTCTGCGAGAGAGCGGCCGGCGCGCCCATCTCCTCGCTGATCGCGGCCGCCATGTCGGCATAGCGCTTCTTGTACTCGTCGATGCAGCGCTCGAGCAGCGCGATGCGCTCGGCGATCGAGGTCTTCGAGAAGGTCTCGAACGCGGCGCGCGCGGCCTTGACCGCGCGGTCGACGTCGGCGGCGGAGCCCATCGAGATCCGGCCGGCCACGCCTTCGGTGGCCGGGTTGATGACGTCGAGCGTCTTCGGCGTGGCCGGGTCGACCCACTGGCCGCCGATGTAGAACTTCAGGTATTCGCGCATGCTGCTCACTCTCCCGATGAATCGTCGCGGCCGCGTGGCCATGAGGGAGCGGGCATTCTAGGCACCGGGGTGTGTTCCGTTAAGCTGGGGTGAATGCGCGCCCGCGACCTGATCGAACTTCTGCTGCTGAGCGTGTTGTGGGGCGGCGCCTACCTGTTTACCCGGGCCGCTGTGCCGGCCTTCGGCCCTGCGCCGCTGGTGGTGCTGCGCTTCGCGATCGCGGCCGCGATCCTGCTGCCGATCCTCGCGCACCGCGGCAGGCTGTCGCAGCTGCGACAGCATCCGCGCCAGCTGTTGATCGTCGCGCTGCCCTTCACCGCGCTGCCCTTCGTGCTGCTGAGCTGGAGCGCGCTGCACATCGGCGCCGGCCTGCTCGCGGTGCTGAACGCGACCGCGCCGATGTTCGCCGGCATCGTCGCGCACTTCTTCTACAAAGACCGGCTCGGCGCCACGCGCGCCGCGGGCCTCGCGGTCGGGCTGGCCGGCGTGGCGTGGCTGGTCTCGGGCGGCAACCTGGCGCTGAAGACCGGCGACGGTGCGCTCGCGCTCGCCGCAGTGATGCTCGTCTCGGTGACGTGGAGCGTCGGCGCCAACTACACGCGGCGCCACTTCGGCGACGTCGACCCGATGGTCACGACGGCCGGCAGCCTGGCGCTGGCCAGCCTGGCCCTCGCGCCGCTCGCGTGGGCCACCTGGCCGGCCGAGCCCCCGAGCGCCCGCGCCTGGGCCGAGGTCGGTTTTCTCGGCGTGGCCAGCTCCGGCCTCGGCATGCTGATGTACTTCCGCCTGCTGGCGCGCATCGGCGCGGTGCGCGCGATGTCGGTCACGTTCCTGAGCCCGGTGGTGGCCATCGTGTCCGGCGCGCTCTACCTGGGCGAAGCGATCTCGCTGGCGGTGATCGGCGGCACCGCGGTCGTCCTGTTCGGCACCGCCCTCAGCCTCGGCCTGATCGGCCGTCGCCGCACGCCGCCGGCGACTTGACCCCCGCTCGGCGCGGCTCGCGCGCCTCGTTCGGGACCGTGCGCCTACAACGTCGCGGTGACGCCGCCGTCGACATAGAGGATGTGGCCGTTGACGAAGCGCGACGCGTCGCTGGCGAGAAAGATCGCCGCCCCGACCAGGTCGTCCAGCTCGCCCCAGCGCCGCGACGGCGTGCGGCCGATCAGCCACTTGCTGAACTCGGGGTCGTTGACCAGCGCCTGGTTCAGCTCGGTCTTGAAGTAGCCCGGCCCGAGGCCGTTGACCTGCAGCCCGAACGGGCCCCAGTCGATCGCCATGCCCTTGGTCAGCATCTTCACCGCACCCTTGGTCGCGGTGTAGGGCGCGATGTTCGGCCGGCCGAGTTCGCTCTGCACCGAGCAGATGTTGATGATCTTGCCGCGGCCGCGGCCGATCATGTACTTGGCGACCGCCTGGCCGACGATGAAGACGCTGTCGAGGTTGGTGCGCAGCAGCTCGTGCCAGTGGTCGTGGTCGAACTCGTGCAGCGGCGCGCGCTTCTGCATGCCGGCGTTGTTGACCAGGATGTCGATCGGCGCGATCTCGTCCTCGATCCGCGCCACCGCGTCGGCCACCGCGGTGGCGTCGCTCGCGTCGAAGGCCTGGGCGTGCACGTCGGCGCCATCGGCGCGCAGCGCGGCCGCGGCCTCGCCGAGCGTCACCGAGCGCCGGCCGTTCAGCACCACCTGCGCGCCGGCCGCGGCCAGGCCGCGCGCGAGCGCGAAGCCGATGCCGGCGCTCGAGCCGGTGATCAGGGCGGTCTGGCCGTGGAGGTCGAACTGCTTCAGGACGTCGTGCACCGCGTGTCTCCTGCGGGACGCCGCCCGCCTTCGCGCCGAGCATAGCCGCTGCCGCGCACGCGACAACCCGGCACCGGCCGCTCTGCTACCGTCGCGCTGCAGCCGGGGTGCCCCGGCGCCCGAACAGGAGGCAGCGATGGACTTCAGCATGTCGGAGCGGCAGACCTACTGGCGCAACCGGGTCGTCGAGTTCATGAACGAACACGTCTATCCCGCGGTGCCGACCTGGGATGCGCAGATGGAGGCCTTCGGTACCCAGCGCTGGCAGGTGCCGGCGGTGCTCGACGGGCTCAAGGCCAAGGCCAAGGCCGCCGGCCTGTGGAACCTGTTCCTGCCGAAGGATTCGCTGCCCGAGGGCAGCCCGTACCAGGGCGCCGGCCTCAGCAACCTCGAGTACGCGGTGTGCGCCGAGGAGATGGGCAAGGTCGAGTTCGGCTCCGAGGTCTTCAACTGCTCGGCACCCGACACCGGCAACATGGAGGTGCTGGCGCGCTACGCCAGCGACGAGCAGAAGGAGCGTTGGATGAAGCCGCTGCTCGCCGGCGAGATCCGCTCCGCGTTCCTGATGACCGAGCCGGCGGTCGCGTCGTCGGACGCGACCAACATCGCGACGAGGATCGAGCGCGACGGCGACCACTACGTGATCAACGGCCGCAAGTGGTGGAGCTCCGGCGTCGGCGACCCGCGCTGCAAGATCGCGATCCTGATGGGCAAGACCGACCCGGACGCGCCGCGCCACTCGCAGCAGTCGCAGATCCTGGTGCCGCTCGATGCGCCGGGCATCACGGTCGAGCGCATGCTGCCGGTCTTCGGCTACGACGACGCGCCGCACGGCCACGCGCAGGTGCTGCTGAAGGACGTGCGCGTGCCGGCGTCGAACCTGCTGCTCGGCGAAGGCCGCGGCTTCGAGATCGCGCAAGGCCGCCTCGGCCCCGGCCGCATCCACCACTGCATGCGCACGATCGGCGCGGCCGAAGCCGCGCTGCAGAAGATGGTGACGCGGTTGCAGTCGCGCGTGGCCTTCGGCAAGCGCATCGCCGAGCAGTCGGTGTGGGAGACGCGCATCGCCGACGCGCGCATCGACATCGAGATGACGCGCCTGCTGTGCCTGAAGGCGGCCGACATGATGGACAAGGTCGGCAACAAGGTCGCGCAGCTCGAGATCGCGATGATCAAGGTGCAGGCGCCGCGCATGGCGCTGCGCATCATCGACGACGCGATCCAGGCCTGGGGCGGCGCCGGCGTCACCACCGACCCGGGGCTGGCGAAGAAGTACGCGCACATCCGCACGCTGCGCCTGGCCGACGGGCCCGACGAGGTGCACCAGCGCGCGATCGCGCGGCTCGAGTTCGGCCGCTACAAGGCCGCGGCGCACTGACGCCGGCGCCGCGCGGCCGGCGCGACTCGCGCAGGGGCAGCGCCGGGCTGCGCCCTGCGGCAGCCGTGGTCGGCCCGGCCGCGACTCATGCCCATTCGCGTTCAAGGATGCAGGAACCGAGGACCCGCAGCCGGCCCCTTGCTGCTGTTCGGAAGGCCTGCTGTTCGCGTTGCGCTGTTACTGCGACCGAGAGGCAAAGCCGAGCAAGGGAGCAGCCGACTCCGCTCGGCCTAATTCTTATCGGCTCCGGCATCACATCGCTTCGCGATATGAGCCTTCGCCGAAGCGCTGCGCGCTTTCGCTCCGTCGGCCGCCCCCTTGCTCGGCTTTGCCGGCACCGCCTGCACGCTCCGGCACCACCGCGAAGACGCTTCGCCCGTACGAACGGGAGCAGCGTGGGCGCACCACTGAACGGGCCGACGGCGGGGTGGCCAACGGAGTGAATAAGAACTCTGAACGGAGTTGGCCACCCCGTCGGCGGCCCCGTGCGCCGCGTTGAAGCGCCACAGTCACTGCTTTCGTCACGACGACGAAGGACAGCTCCGGACCGGGAGCGGCCCACCGGATCGCTACGATCGAACGCGAGTTCGCATCAGGCCCGCGGCCAGAGCTCGGCGGCCGCCGCGCGCGCAGCCTGCCAGGCCGCGTCCTGCGCCTGCAGCACCGCCGCCAGCCCGCCGTACGGCG
>JAFLDG010000116.1 GCA_017302495.1 Burkholderiales bacterium | reverse complement strand
TGGGGCTGCCGTGGAACCGCCTGCTCGACGGCCTGCCGCCGGCGGTGGTACCGGCAGCCGCCGCCGCGGCTCCGGCGCTGAACCTGCTGCTGCTGTGGGGCGGGTGCCGTTGGCGCGCCCGGCGCTGACGGCCGGGACCGCGCCGGGTCGGCCCGGTGCGGCGCAGCGGCGGCGACGCTGCCGGGCGGCGGTGCCGATTCGGCCCCGGTGCCGGCGAATGCGGCTTTCGGATAGTCAGGCGCGGCGCCGCGTGGGAGCATCGCCGGCTGTGGCCAGGGCGTTGCGCCGGGGCCGTCAGGGCCGCGCTCCGATGGCCGTGCCGCGGGCCGCTGTGCCCGGGGACAACCCATGTCGAAGGGAGAATTGCCATGAAGATACCGTTCCTCGCGGTCGCAGCCCTGCTCGCTGCCGGCGCGGCCTCGGCGCAGGTGCCGCTGTTTGCCGCCAAGTGCCCGTCGGGCATCACCGCCGACTCCAACACGCAGGGGCAGGTGTACGTCAACGGCAAGGTGGCCAAGCTCATCAAGCGCCCGGACGGGCAGATCACGGCCCAGTCGGCGGGGGTGTACGTCGACATCACGCCGCGCGGCAGCGAGCCCCCGCGCGTCACCTCGACGGCGAAGGACAAGAGCTTCGGCGAGTGCGAGATCCTGTCCTTCAAGGCGCCGGACGGTGGCGGCGGCACGGCGGCCCGGCCTGCGGCGCCGCAGCGCGCGTCGTCGTCGGAGCGCGCGGGGCAGGGGCAGTTCGATGCCAGGGGACCGGTCGGCTGCGCGATGGCCGCGGGGCAGCCGATGCAGCCGTGCCAGGCCGCCGTCGCCCGCGACGGCGGCGGCACCGCGACGATGGTGGTGACCCGTCCCGACGGGCGGACCCGCTTCATCTTCTTCGAGAAGGGCAAGGGCATGGGCGCCGACCTCAGCCAGGCCGACGGCAACATGAACTTCCGCTCGAGCAAGCGCGGTGACACCTACCTGATCGAAGCCGGCAACGAGCGCTACGAAATCGTCGAAGCCTTCGTCTTCGGTGGCTGAGGGCGCATCGGCGATGCGTGGCGGCGCGCGCATCCGCGCGAGCCTGGCCCTCGCGTGGTGGGCGGTCGAGGCCGTCGCCGCCGGCAGCGCGGCGCCGCCCGCTGCGCTGGCCGGCACGCAGTGGCGCCTGGTCGAGTTCCAGTCGATGGACGACCGGCAAGGCATCACGCGCCCGCGCGAGGGCGCGCTGTACACGATGTGGCTGCACGGCGACGGCACCGTCACGATGCAGCTGAACTGCAACCGCGCGACGGGCAAGTGGTCGGCCCAGGCGGGCCGTGACGCGACGAGCGGGCAATTCGAGTTCGGCCCGCTCGCGGCGACGCGCGCGCTGTGCCCGCCGCCGAGCCTGGACGAGAGCATCGTCGCGCAGTCCGGCCACGTGCGCTCGTACCTGCTGAAGGACGGCCGCCTGTACCTGAGCCTGATGGCCGACGCCGGCATCTACGTCTGGGCGCGAAACGGCAGCACGTCGGCCAGCGGTGCCGTGCCGGCATCGCCCGAGAACGGCGGGCCGCGCAACTGGGAGGCCACGCGCACGCTGAACCTGCGCGAGCAGCCGAGCACCTCCGCTCGCGCCCTCGCCACCTTCCGCCCCGGCACGGTCCTCGACAACCTGGGCTGCCAGCGCGCCCAGGGCCGGGCCTGGTGCGACGTGCAGCCGCTGGGCGGCGGTCCGCGCGGCTACGTGGCGGCCGAGTACCTGCGGCCGGCAATCTCGCCCGACGGCAGCGCTGCGGTGGGCCCCGACGACTCGGCGTTGCGTGCCGGCCAGGGCCGGTTCGACGCGACCGGCCCGCTGCCCTGCGCGTTCGCCGAGGGCCAGCCGATGGGGCAATGCGAGTTCGGCGTCGCCCGCGCGGGCGGGGGCTACGCCACGGTCGTCGTCAAGAAGCCCGATGGCCGCACGCGCGCGATCTTTTTCCGCATGGGCCGGCCGCTGGGTGCCGACGTGGCCGAGTCCGAAGGCCGCCGCGACTTCGGCGCGACGAAGGACGGCGACCTGCACCGCATCCGCGTCGGCCCGGAGCGCTACGAGATCCCGGACGCAGTGATCACCGGCGGTTGACCAGAAATGGAGGAACACACGATGCGAACCAGCGACAGACTCGAGAACGACCGCACCCGCACTGCGCTGCTGCGCAAGTTGCAGCGCGGCGCCGCCGGCATGGCCTGCGGCGCGCTGATCGCCGCGCCGCTGCCGGCGCTGAGCCAGGTCGGCGGCCTGGAGGACCTGATGTACCAGCCGGCCGACTTCGCATCGCGCACGCTGCCGCAGCGCGGCTACGACCTGGCCGGAACGAACTCGGCCAAGGGCAACGCCTACTGGCAGTACTGGTGGAGCAACGCGCGTGGCCAGTGCGTCCGGCTGGCGGTGAACGACTACCGGGTCACGCAGGTGATCGGCGCGAACCCGGGCGACTGCAACCGCGGCTCGGCACCGGCGTACCCGACGCCGCCGGCCGACAACTCCGACCTGTTCTACCAGGGCGAAGACTATTCGGCCCGCGAGCTGCCGCGCAGGGGCTACGTGCTGACGCACAGCGCGGCCGCGGGCAGCGGCTACTGGCAGTACTGGTGGAGCGCGCAGCGCGAGCAATGTGTGCGTGTGGCCGTCAACGGCGGCCGGGTGAGCCAGCTGATCACCACCGACGAGCACGACTGCAACCAGACCGTGAGCAGCTCGAAGGGGCCGAGCAAGGGTGCGCAGGTGGCGATCGCCGCGGCCGCGATCGCCGGCGTGGCGGCGCTGGCGCACAAGTCGCACGAGAGCCAGAAGGACCGCGCGGCGCAGCAGCCGCAGGACGTGGCCGACTTCGAACGCGGCTACCGCGACGCGCTCTACGCCCAGGGTTATCACAACTACAACAACCGCCCCGACTACAGCGACGGCTACAACAAGGGCAGCGAGAAGCGCGCGGCCGAGACCGGCTACCGCTCGAACCAGGGTCACCACAGCGGCTACAGCGGCTACGTCAATGTCAACGACCTGGTCGGGGCGCGCGGCGCCAGCGCCGACAGCGAACTGCGCGCCCGCGGCTTCGTCGACAAGGGCGGCTACCAGCAGAGCGGCCGCGCCCATTCGATGTGGTGGAACGCGCGCACCCGTCAGTGCCTGAACATGAGCGTGCGCGACGGGCGCGTCGAGCGCCTGGAGCCGATCATCGAGAACAATTGCCTGTGAGGTGCCGGGCGGTCCGGCAGGAGGCTTCGACGACGATGAACACGACGATGCGACGTCCGCTGATCCTGGCCGTCCTGCTGGCGGGGTTGTGGGCCGCTTCGGCCCAGGCCGTGCCCTTCTGGGGTGACCGCGTCTCGCAGCCGGTCGAGGTCGCGGCCACGGCGCTCGAGCCCGGGCAGTGGGTCTGGAGCCCGGGCGCGGCGCCGCAGGGCCCGGTGCTGGTGGTGGTCAATCTCGACCAGCAGCTCGGCTATGCCTACCGCAACGGCGTGCTGATCGGCTGGACCTCGGTCAGCACCGGCAAGAAGGGCTTCGACACGCCGACCGGCGTGTTCCACACGCTGCAGAAGGACAAGGACCACCGCTCGTCGACCTACCACAACGCGGCCATGCCCTACACGCAGCGGCTGACCTGGGGCGGCGTCGCGCTGCACGCCGGCGGCCTGCCGGGTTATCCGTCGTCGCACGGCTGCGTGCACCTGCCGTCGGCCTTCGCCGAGAAGCTGTTCGAGGTCAGCCCGCTGGGCATGACGGTGGTGGTGGCCCGGGGCAGCGCGACGCCGCAGGAGCTGGCCCACCCGATGCCGGTGTCGCCGGTGGACCCGCGCACCGGCGAGCTCGAGCACGAGCCGCGGCTGGCCGACGTCGAGGCCTGGCGCTGGACGCCCGACGCGGCGCCGACCGGGCCGCTGTCGCTGGTGCTGAGCCGCGCCGACGAGCGAGTGGTCGTGCTGCGCAACGGTGTCGAGATCGGCCGGGCGCGGGTGTCGGTCGCGAATCCGGAACAGCCGTTCGGCACGCACGCGTTCGTGGCCCAGGCCGATGCCGCGGCCACCGGCGCCGTGGCCGGCAACCGGCTGCGCTGGACCGCGGTCGCGGTGCCGGGTCATGCACAGGACGCCGGGCGCTCGCTCACGGCCGACGGCTTCGCGCGCGTGCGCATGCCGAAGGCCTTCGTCGAGGCGCTGCGGCCGGTGCTGGTCGCCGGCAGCACGCTGGTGCTGACTGACGCACCGATCCTGCCGCAGACCACCGGCACCGCGCTGACGGTGGTGACGAACCAGCCGCCGGACACCTGAGCGGCCGGCGCGCTGCCGGTCGGGCCCGGGGCGTTCAGCCCGCCACCGCCTCGGCCTGCGGCAGCTTCACCGCCGCAAGGCCGGCGACGAACAGGTCGGCAACGATCGGCGCGAGCGCGGCATAACCGAGCGCACCCTCGGGCTTCATCCAGGTGAAGGTCCAGTTGATCATGCCGAACAGCAGCATCGTCAGCGGCTTGGCGAGTGCCGCGCCGCGAAGTTCGGGCCGCAGCGCGGCGACGGCGTCGGCGAAGCCGGCGACGACCCGGCGCTCGACGTCGAGGATGCGCTCGCGGTCCGGCGGCGGCAGGAACTTCACGTCCTCGGTCAGCACGCGGTGGGCGTGCTGCGCGTCGGCGTACTCGAGCACGATGCGCCGGATCAGTTCGCGCAGCCGCGCCTCGGCGGTCAGCCGCTGCGCGGCCACGTCGTCGACCAGCGCCGCGAGCCGGCTGACGTGGCCCTCGGCGATCTGCACCAGCATCGCGTCCTTGTCGCGGCAGTAGTGGTACAGCGTCGCCTTCGACAGCCCGCAGGCTTCGGCCACCTGGTTCATCGAGGTCGCGTGGTAGCCCTGGTGCGCGAACAGCGCCGCCGCGCGCGCGAGGATGGTCTCGCGCTGGTCTTCGTAGCCGGGGGCGCGTCCGCGGGCCACGGCGCCCTCAGCGTTCGTCGAAGGACAGCACCACGCGCTCGGTCAGCGGGTGGGCCTGGCAGGTCAGGACGAAGCCGTTGTCGACCTCGGCCTTCTCGAGCGCGAAGTTGCGCTCCATGCGCACCTGGCCCTCCACCAGCTTCGCGCGGCAGGTGCCGCAGACGCCGCTGGTGCAGGAGAACGGCACCTCCAGCCCGGCCGACGACGCGGCGTCGAGGATGCTCGGCTGGTCCTTGCGGAAATCGATCTCGCGGCGGAAGCCGTCGCGGATGATCACCACTTTCGCCGCCTCGGCGTCGCCCGGCAGCGCCTGGTGCACGACCGCGCCGCCGGCCTGCGGCGCGAGGCCGAAGCGCTCGATGTGGATGCGGCTCTCGGGCACGCCGCCGGCGAGCAGCGCGGCCTCGACCTCGTCGTTCATCTGGAACGGGCCGCAGACGTAGGCCTCGTCGATGCCCGACGCCGGCAGCACGGTGGAGAGAAAGTCGGCCACCTTCTCGCGGTTGATCAGGCCCATGTTCAAGGGTGAGTCCGCCGGCTCGTCGCTGAACACGTGGTGCAGCACCAGCCGCGTCATGCAGCGGTTCTTCAGGTCCTCGAGCTCCTCCTTGAACATCGTCGACTGCAGCCGCCGGTTGCCGTAGATCAGCGTGAAGCGGCTCTTCGGCTCGCGCGCGAGCACGGTCTTCATGATCGACAGGATCGGCGTGATGCCGCTGCCGCCGGCCACACCGAGGTGATGCCGCTTCGCCCCCGGCTCGATCGGCACGAAGAAGCGGCCCTGCGGCGCCATCACGCCGATCGTGTCGCCGGGCTGCAGCCGCTCGTTGATCCAGGCCGAGAACACGCCGACGCGGCGCACGCCGACGCGCAGCTCGCCGTCGTCGACGCCGGCGCAGATCGAGTACGAACGCCGCAGGTCCTGGCCGTCGATGGTCTTGCGCAGCGTCAGGTACTGGCCCTGGGTGAAGCCGAACACCTCGCGCAGTTCGGGCGGCACCTCGAAGGTGACGATCGAGGCCTCGGCCGTGTCGGGCTCGATGCGGCGCACGCGCAGGTCGTGGAAGAGAGGTGCACTCATCGCGGCTTCCCGAAGTGCCAGGTTGGACGCGCGCCGCGCAGGGGGTGGGTCATAGCGGCTTGAAGTATTCGAAGGGCTCGCGGCAGGCCAGGCAGCGCCACAGCGCCTTGCACGCGGTGGCGCCGAAGGCGGCGAGCTGCTCGGTGTGCGCGCTGCCGCAGCGCGGGCAGGGCACGGCCTCGGCGCGGCGGCCGACGATGCGCACCGGCGCGCCGGCGCGCTTGTCCACCAGCCCCGGCGGCGCGATGCCGTAGGCGCGCAGCTTGGCCTTGCCCTCGGCGCTGATCCAGTCGGTGGTCCAGGCCGGCGCGCGCTGCAGCCGCACCCGCGCCGGGCCGAGGCCGGCGCCTTCGATCGCCTCGATCACGCTGCGCTCGATGAACTCGGTCGCCGGACAGCCGGAGTAGGTGGGCGTGAGCACGACCTCGACCGCGTCGCCGGCGTCGTGCACCTCGCGAATGATGCCGAGGTCGCGCAGCGTCAGCACCGGGATCTCGGGGTCGCAGACCTGGTCGAGCACCGACCAGGCGCGTTCGGCGCGGCCGGTGGCGCCGGCGACCGGTGCCGTCACCACGCGCCCCCGGGATAGGCGCGTTGCAGGTGCTGCATCTCGGCCAGCAGATAACCCATGTGCTCGCTGTGCACGCCGCGCCGGCCGGTGCTGCGGAACGGCGCCTCGGCCGGCACCGCCAGCGTCGCGGCGTCGAGCACCGCCTGCACTTCGGCCCGCCACGGCGCGTGCAGCTCGGACGCGGCCGGGCCGAGGCCGGCGGCCTTCGCCGCGGCGTCGACCTCGTCGTCGGCGAACAGCTCGGCCGCATGGCGCCACAGCGTGGGCAGCGCGGCGGCGCAGCGGCGCTGCGATTCGGCGGTGCCGTCGCCGAGCCGCACGACCCAGTCGGCCGCATGCTGCTGGTGGTAACGCGCCTCCTTCAGCGCCTTCGCGGCGATGCCGGCGAGCTCCGCGTCGCTGGAGCGGCGCAGCCGCTCCCAGGCGAGCTTGAGCCAGGTCGCGACCATCAGGTTGCGCAGCACGGTGAAGGCGAAGTCGCCGTTCGGCAGCTCGACGATCGTCGGGTTCAGGTAGTCGCGCTCGTCGCGCAGGAAGGCGAGCTGGTCTTCGTCGTAGCCCTGGGTCTTGCCGGCGTGCGTCAGCAGCGCGCGCGCCTGGCCGATCAGGTCCAGCGCCATGTTGGCGAGCGCGATGTCCTCCTCGAGGACGGGGCCGTGGCCGCACCATTCGCCGAGGCGCTGGCCGAGGATCAGGCAGGTGTCGGCCAGGCGCAGCAGGTACTGCGTCTCGGGCCGGCGGTCGATCGTGATCGAGGCGGTCATCGTGGCCTACATGTGGTCGACTTCGTCGGGCAGCTTGTAGAAGGTCGGGTGGCGGTAGACCTTGTCCTCCATCGGGTCGAAGAACATGTCCTTGTCGCCGGGGTCGCTGGCGACGATCTGGTCGCTGCGCACGACCCACAGGCTCGAGCCCTCCTGGCGCCGGGTGTAGACCTCGCGCGCCAGCTGCAGCGCCATCTTCGGGTCGGCCGCGTGCAGGCTGCCGCAGTGCTTGTGGTCCAGCCCGGCCTTGGTGCGCACGAAGACTTCCCACAGCGGCCATTCGTCGGCGGGGGCCTCCACGCCCGTCGCTTGGGTGTTCTCGCTCATCACGCCGCCTCCTTGCTCGTCCGCTGCTTGCGCGCGTGGGCCAGCGCGGCCTCGCGTACCCAGGCGCCGTCGTCCCACGCCTGCACGCGCGCGGCCAGGCGCTCGCGGTTGCACGGGCCCTCGCCGCCGACCACGCGCCAGAACTCGTCCCAGTCGATGGGCCCGAAGTCGTGGTGGCCGCGTGCCTCGTTCCATTGCAGCAGCGGGTCGGGCAGCGTCACGCCCAGCAGCTGCGCCTGCGGCGCGGTCGCGTCGACGAACTTCTGCCGCAGGTCGTCGTTGCTGATGCGCTTGATGCCCCAGCGCATGCTCTGCGCGCTGTGCACGCTCTCGGCATCCGGCGGGCCGAACATCATCAGGCTCGGCCACCACCAGCGGTTGACCGCGTCCTGCACCATCGCGCGCTGGGCGTCGGTGCCGTCGCGCATCATCGTCAGCAGCGCGTCGTAGCCCTGGCGCTGGTGGAAGCTCTCCTCGCGGCAGATGCGGACCATCGCCCGCGCATAGGGCGCGTAGCTGCAGCGGCACAGCGGCACCTGGTTCATGATCGCCGCGCCGTCGACCAGCCAGCCGATCACGCCGACGTCGGCCCAGCTCAGCGTCGGGTAGTTGAAGATCGAGCTGTACTTGGCCTTGCCCGAGTGCAGCGCGTCGATCATCTGGTCGCGGCTGGTGCCCAGCGTCTCGGCTGCAGCGTAGAGGTACAGGCCGTGGCCGCCTTCGTCCTGCACCTTGGCGAGCAGGATCGCCTTGCGCTTGAGCGTCGGCGCGCGCGTGATCCAGTTGCCCTCGGGCAGCATGCCGACGATCTCGGAGTGCGCGTGCTGGCTGATCTGCCGCACCAGCGTCTTGCGGTAGTGCTCGGGCATCCAGTCCTTGGCCTCGACGAAGCCGCCGTCGTCGATGCGGGCGTCGAAGCGGCGTTTCAGCTCGGCCTCCTCGACGGTCGTCACCGGTTTCGCTTTCTCGGTCTGCATCAGTTGCGTGTACATGCCGTCCTCGCTTACTTGGGGCGTTTGTCGATGACCCGGCGCGCCTTGCCGACCAGCGTGCGCTCGATCGAGTCCGGCGCACCGACGCTGACCGTGGTGCTGACGCCGATCAGCGTCTTGATGCGGTGCTGCAGGTCGTGCGCGATCGCGTCGCGCGGCGCCGCCGCCTGCTCCGGCTGCAGCTCGACCAGCACCTGCAGTTCGTCCAGCGCGCCGGAGCGGGTGACCACCATTTGGTACTGCCCCGACAGCGCGCCATGCTGCAGCACCAGCTCCTCGATCTGCGTCGGGAAGACGTTGACGCCGCGGATGATCAGCATGTCGTCGCTGCGGCCGACGATCTTGCCCATGCGCCGCATGCTGCGCGCGGTGGGCGGCAGCAGGCGCGTCAGGTCGCGCGTGCGGTAGCGGATCACCGGCAGCGCCTCTTTCGTCAGCGTGGTGAAGACCAGCTCGCCTTCCTCGCCGTCGGGCAGCACCGCGCCGGTCTCGGGATCGATGATCTCGGGGTAGAAATGGTCTTCCCAGATCACCGGGCCGTCCTTGGCCTCGATGCATTCGTTGGCCACGCCCGGGCCCATCACCTCGCTCAGGCCGTAGATGTCGACCGCGTCGAGCCCGGCGCGCACCTCGATGTCGTGGCGCATCGCCTCGGTCCAGGGCTCGGCGCCGAAGATGCCCACCTTCAGCGACGACGCGCGCGGGTCCAGGCCCTGGCGCACCATCTCCTCGACGATCACCTGCATGTAGCTGGGCGTGACCATGATGATGTCGGGCCGGAAGTCGGTGATCAGCTGCACCTGCTTCTCGGTGTTGCCGCCGCTCATCGGGATCACCGTGCAACCCAAGCGCTCGCCGCCGTAGTGCGCGCCCAAGCCCCCGGTGAACAGGCCGTAGCCGTAGGCCACGTGCAGGATGTCGCCGGGCCGACCGCCGCTGGCGCGGATGCTGCGCGCCACCAGGTCGGCCCAGTTCTCGATGTCCTGCTTCGTGTAGCCGACGACGGTCGGTTTGCCGGTGGTGCCGCTGCTGGCGTGCACGCGCACCACCTGCGCGCGCGGCACCGCGAACATGCCGAAGGGGTAGTTGTCGCGCAGGTCGTGCTTGGTCGTGAACGGGAACTTCGCCAGTTCGGCCAGCGACCGGCAGTCCGCCGGGTGCACGCCCTGCGCGTCGAAGGCCCGGCGGTAGTGCGGCACGTTCTCGTAGGCATGCCGCAGGCTCCACTGCAGCCGCTGCAACTGCAGCGCGGCGATCTCGTCGCGGCTGGCGGTCTCGATCGGCTCGAGGTCGCCGGGGGCGGGTTGCTTGACGGGCATGGGGCAGAGCCTCCGGTCGGGGTCAGGGGCGCACGGCAGGGCGGCCCTTGGCGGTGTACGAGCGGCCGCGAAAGACGGCGATGCGCTCGCCGCGCTGGTTGCGGACCTCGCAGTCGTAGACGCCGGTGCGGCCGGCGCGCGAAACCTCGTGGCAGGTGGCGGTCAGCACGTCGCCGAGCCGCCCCGGCGCGAGCAGGTCGATGGCAAAGCCCGAGGCCACGGTCAGCTCGTCGTACGAATTGCAGGCGTAGGCGAAAGCGGTGTCGGCCAGCGTCGCGATCAGCCCGCCATGGCAGATCGCGTGGCCGTTGAGCATGGGCTCGTGCACCGTCATCGTCAACACCGCGCGGCCGGGTGCGATGGCGTCGATCGTCATGCCAAGCCAGCGGGTCGCACGGTCGTTGGCGAGCATGCCGTCGCGCACGTACTCCGCCGTCTGCTGCGGGCTGCGGGCGTGCGGCGGCGGGGCGTCGGGCATCGATGCTCCTCGGGGCGGGGCGGGCGGGGCCGGGCCGGCGTGCAGGCGGCGGTGATGCGCCCTGTAAATCTCGACCGACCGGTCGGTAAATGTTAGTGAATCGCCGGGATTGATGCAACGCAAGGTTCTGAGTGGAAACCCTTGGGTCTGCGGTTCTGCGGCGCGGTGGCCCAGCGCAAGTGCGGTCGTACCGGGGCTCGCGCTTGAAGGCGCCGGCCCCGGTCCCACCTGCGGACGATGGCCGGAACCGGATGGCTGCCTGCGCTGCTGGTGTTCGGCCTCCTGGCCACTGCGGCCGCCATCGTGGCGGCGCCCCGGTGGCACGCGCGGCGCCGCGCCGGCATCCGGCGGCGGCAGCTGCCGGCCGCCTGGGGCCGCCTGCTGCAGGAGCACCTGCCGCTCGTCGCCCGGTTGCCGGCGGACCTGCGCGCGAGGCTGAACGGCCACCTCCAGGTCTTCCTCGCCGAGAAGGCCTTCGTCGGCTGCCAGGGGCAGGCCATCGACGACCGCGTGCGTGTGCTCGTGGCCGCGCAAGCCTGCCTGCTGCTGCTCGGCCGGGCCGACGGCGAGGTGTTTCCGCGGCTGCGCCAGGTGCTGGTCTATCCGGGGCCCTTCGTCGTGCCGCGTCGGCGCTGGCTGCCCGGCGGCGTGCTGGCCGAGCGCCGCGAAGCGCTGGCCGGCGAGTCCTGGGCCGAAGGGCAGGTGGTGCTCGCCTGGTCCGAGGTGGTCGACGGTGCCGCGGACCCGGACGACGGCCGCAACGTCGTGCTGCACGAGTTTGCGCACCAGGTCGACCAGGACGGCGGCGCGGCCGACGGCCGGCCCTGGCGGCCCGATGCCGCGGCGGCGCGCCGCTT
>JAFLDG010000115.1 GCA_017302495.1 Burkholderiales bacterium | reverse complement strand
CGCAGCGCGCCGGCCGCCGCCGTGCTCGCGCCGCCCGC
This sequence comes from Burkholderiales bacterium, assembly GCA_017302495.1. Taxonomy (GTDB): domain Bacteria; phylum Pseudomonadota; class Gammaproteobacteria; order Burkholderiales; family Burkholderiaceae_C; genus Rubrivivax. The sequence continues at coordinate 11,395 of JAFLDG010000115.1, read as the reverse complement.
GGCCGCGGCCCCGCTGCCGAAGGCGTCCGGCACGGCAGCCGAGCGCCCACGCCCCCGACCGCGGCGCGACGCCGGCCCGGCCAAGCTGTTCGTGCTCGACACCAACGTGCTGATGCACGACCCGATGTCGCTGTTCCGCTTCGACGAGCACGACGTCTTCCTGCCGATGATCACGCTGGAGGAGCTGGACAACCACAAGAAGGGCCTGAGCGAGGTCGCGCGCAACGCGCGCCAGGTGAGCCGTTATCTGGACGCACTGGTGGTGTCGGCCGGCACCGGCGGCGACGCCGACCCAAAGGCCGGCATCGCGCTGGCCAAGACCGGCCACAAGGACGCCACCGGCAAGCTGTTTTTCCAGACCACGCTGCTCGAGGCCCGGTTGCCCGACGGCCTGCCGCAGGGCAAGGCCGACAACCAGATCCTCGCCGTCGTGCGCGCGCTGCGCGAGCAGCAGGCCGGGCGCGAGGTGGTGCTGGTGTCGAAGGACATCAACATGCGCGTCAAGGCGCGCGCGCTCGGCCTGCCGGCCGAGGACTACTTCAACGACAAGACGCTGGAAGACGGTGACCTGCTCTACACCGGCGTGCTGCCGCTGCCGGCCGACTTCTGGGAGCGGCACGGCAAGACGATGGAGAGCTGGAGCCAGGGCGGCCATACCTTCTACCGCATCAGCGGGCCGCTGGTGCCGGCGCTGCTGATCAACCAGTTCGTCTACCTCGAGACGCCGGGTGCGGCACCGCTGTACGCGCGCGTGACCGAGATCACCGGCAAGACCGCAGTGCTGAAGACGCTGCGCGACTACGGCCACGCGAAGAACTCGGTCTGGGGCGTGACCTCGCGCAACCGCGAGCAGAACTTCGCGCTGAACCTGCTGATGGACCCGGAGTGCGACTTCATCACCCTCACCGGCACCGCCGGCTCCGGCAAGACGCTGATGAGCCTGGCCGCCGGCCTGGCGCAGGTGCTGGACGAGCGCCGCTACGCCGAGATCATCGTCACCCGCGTAACCGTGCCGGTGGGCGAGGACATCGGCTTCCTGCCCGGCGACGAGCAGGAGAAGATGGGCCCGTGGATGGGCGCGCTCGACGACAACCTCGAGGTGCTGGCGCGCACCGACACCGCGGCCGGCGAATGGGGCCGCGCCGCGACCAACGACCTGGTGCGCAGCAAGATCAAGATCAAGAGCCTGAACTTCATGCGCGGGCGCACCTTCCTGAACAAGTTCGTGCTCATCGACGAGGCGCAGAACCTGTCGCCGAAGCAAATGAAGACGCTGATCACGCGCGCCGGCCCGGGCACGAAGATCGTCTGCCTGGGCAACCTGGCGCAGATCGATACGCCCTACCTCACCGAAGGATCGTCGGGCCTGACCTACGCGGTCGATCGCTTCAAGGGCTGGCCGCACGGCGGCCACGTGATGCTCGCGCGCGGCGAGCGCTCGCGGCTGGCCGACTTCGCCTCCGAAGTGCTGTAGCCGGCACGCGGTGCCGGCCCCGCGCAGCGGATCGGGTTGCCGCGGCAATTCGGCGACGCCGTGCATCTTGCGCCCGACGATGTGCGCCGCCGGCAGCGGCACCGCATCGACGCGCGCGCGACCGCCCGGCCTACGGGGTTGCATCGGCTTGACCAAGCTGCTTAGCTAAGCCGACAATCCAGCGCATCCCGGCAGTGGCCGGTGGAGCCCTGGCATGGCGCTTACCGTCAACGTCCATGAAGCCAAGACCCAGTTGTCGCGCCTGCTCGAGGCCGCGGCGAAGGGCGAGGAGGTCGTGATCGCCCGCAACGGTGAGCCGGTTGCGCGGCTGGTGCCCATTGCCCGCGCAAGGCGGGCCCCGGGTGCTGCGCGCGGCCGCGGCCGGCTGACGCCCGGGTTCTTCGAGCCGCTGCCCGACGAGTGGCTGAACACGCTCGAGGGTGGGCGTTGAGGCTGCTGCTCGACACCCACGCCCTGCTCTGGTGGCTGCTCGACGACGCCGAGCTGCCGCCGAGCGCGCGCAAGGCGATCGAGCGCGCCGACGCCGTCCTCGTCAGCGCCGCGTCGATCTGGGAAGTCGCGATCAAGCAGCGCCTCGGCAAGCTGCCGGAACTGGCGATCGGTGCCGCCGAGTTGCCGGCGCTGATCCGCGAGAGCGGGTTCCTGCCGCTGCCGATCGACCTGCGTCACGCCGCGGCGGTCGCGGCCTTGCCGCTGCACCATCGCGATCCCTTCGATCATCTGCTGATCGCGCAGGCGAGGATCGAAGACTTGGCGCTGGTCAGCCGCGACCCGGCGTTCGGCGCCTATGGCGTGACGCTGAGGTGGTAGCCGGCGGGCGTCTGTACGCGGGCTCGAGTGACGCCGGCCGTGACGGCACGGCTTGGTCGAGCCGGCAGCGCATCGAGCGCCGTCGCTCCGTCGCGGCCGGCCGGCTGCCGGTCAACCCGGCTCCGGCCGCAACCGCAGGAAGCTCGCAAAGCGCGGCACGCCGTCGGCGGTGAAGCCGCGGTGCGTGAAGCTCACCCGGCTGCCGAGTACCGGCGGCGCTTCGCGCTCGGCGTCGCTGAAGCCGGTGCCGAGCAGGAACTCGATGCCGTGGTCGGTGCGCAGGCGCAGCGCGCCCAGCCGGCCCAGGTGTCGGCCGCGGCCGGCGACGTGGCCGACCACCACGCCCTCGGCATCCTGCAGCGGCTTGAGCTTCAGCAGCGCCGGGCTGCGGCCGGTGTGGTACGGCGCATCGGCACGGTGCAGCATCAGCCCTTCGCCGCCCGCGGCCAGCACGGCGGCGAGCCGCTGCTGCAACGCTTGGGCGGACCGCAACTGCGATTGCGGCACCGCCACCAGCTGCGCCCAGCCCACGTCGCGCGCCAGTTGCTGCAGCCGCGCAGCGCGCTCCGCGAAGCGGCCCGCCCCGCCCGGCAGCTCGAACAGCATGTAGCGCAGCGCCTGCCACGCGGCATCGTCCGGCACGGTGCGGCGGACGATGCCGGACAGCGCCTCGAAGCGGCCCCGGTCCAGCCACAGTTCGCCGTCCAACGGGATCGGCGGCAGCCGCTGCGCGAACCAGGCCGGCGCCGCGATCGGCGCGCCGCCGCGAAAGCGCAGCGCGCGGCCGTCCCAGAAGGCGCGCACACCGTCGTACTTCTCGCTGACCAGCCAGCCGCTCGGGTCGACGGCCGGCGGCGCGTCCTGCGCCAGCAGCAACGACGGCCGGGCCTGCGCCCAGACGGGCAGCGCCGCCAGCGCGGCGATGAAGGTGCGACGGGTGTGGCGCAGGGACTGCATGGCGGGCCTCGCAAACTGCAAGGCCGCCAGTCTTCCCGCCTGCCGCGCCGCCGGCCATCCCTCCGGCGGCGGACAACCGGCCCCCCTTGCGGGGGAGCCCGGCTACTTCGCCGCCACCAGGTCCTTCACCTGCTGCAGCGCGCTCGGATCCTCGATCGTCGTCAGGTCGCCGGGGTCGCGCCCTTCGGCCACCGCCTGCAGCGCGCGCCGCAGCAGCTTGCCGGACCGCGTCTTCGGCAAGGCGGTGACGAACAGCACCCGCGCCGGCCGGGCAACCGCACCGAGCTGGCCGTCCACCACCTTCATGATGTCGCCCTCGAGCTTCAGCCGCGCGGCCGGGTCGTCCAGCCCGGTCGCGTCCTTCGGGATCGCGAACGCCATCGCGACCTGGCCCTTGAGCTGGTCGGCGACGCCGACCACCGCCACCTCGGCGATGTTCGGATGGCTGGAGATGCTCTCCTCGATCTCGCGCGTGCCGAGGCGGTGGCCGGCGACGTTGATCACGTCGTCGGTACGGCCGAGGATGAAGTAGTAGCCGTCGGCGTCGCGCACGCCCCAGTCGAAGGTGCTGTACAGCCAGCGGTCGCCGGCCTTCGTCCAGTAGGTCTTGACGAAGCGCTCGTCGTCGCCCCAGACGGTCTGCATGCAGCCCGGCGGCAGCGGGCCCTGGACCATCACGACACCCTTTTCGCCCGGCGCGGTGACCTCTTCGCCGCTGTTCTCGTTCACCAGCCGAACGTCGTAGCCGTACACGGCCTTGCCCGGCGAGCCGAACTTGCTCGGCTGGGATTCGATGCCGTTGCACAGCGCCAGGATCGGCCAGCCGGTCTCGGTCTGCCAGTAGTTGTCGATGATCGGCCGGCCCAGGCCCTCGGCGATCCATTGCGCGGTCGGCTCGTCGAGCGGCTCGCCGGCGAGGAACAGCGCGCGCAAGGAGGACAGGTCGTGCTTCTTCAGGAAGGCCGGGTCCTGCTTCTTCAGCACGCGCACCGCGGTCGGCGCGCTGAACATCGACGTGACCTTGTACTTCTCGACCAGGTGCCACCAGATGCCGGCGTCGGGTCGGATCGGCAGGCCCTCGTACATGATCGTCGCCATGCCGGCGATCAGCGGCCCGTAGATGATGTAGCTGTGGCCCACCACCCAGCCGATGTCGCTGGTCGAGAAATAGGCTTCGCCGGCGTTGCCGAGGAAGACGTGCTTCATGCTCGACGCGAGCGCCACCGCGTAGCCGCCGGTGTCGCGCTGCACGCCCTTCGGCACGCCGGTGGTGCCGCTGGTGTAGAGCGTGTAGCTCGGGTGCGTGGAGTCGACCCAGGTGCACGGCACCTGCGCGTCCATGTGCTTCGCGCGCAGCGCGGCATAAGCCTCGTCGCGGCCGGCCACCGGCGTGAAGGCGGCGAGGCCGCGGTCGACCATCAGCACCTTCGCCGGCTTGTGCTGGGCGAGCTGGATCGCCTCGTCGAGCAGGCCCTTGTACGGCACGCTCTTGCCGCCGCGGCTGCCGGCGTCGGCGCTGACGATCACTTTGGGCCTCGCGTTGTCGATGCGGCTGGCCAGGCTGTGGCTGGCGAAGCCGCCGAACACCACCGAGTGGATCGCGCCGATGCGCGCGCAGGCGAGCATCGCGAAGCAGGCCTCGGCGATCATCGGCATGTAGATCAGCACCCGGTCGCCCTGGCCGACGCCCAGCTCGAGCAGGATCGCCGCCATGCGCTGCACCTCGGCGTGCAGGTCGCGGAAGCTGTAGACGATCTCCTTGTCGACCTCGGTCGAGACCCAGATCAGCGCGTTCGCGTCCGGTTGCGTCTTCAGATGCCGGTCGACGGCGTTGTGGCACAGGTTGGTCTGGCCGCCGACGAACCAGTGCACGAACGGCGGGCGGCTGTAGTCGCAGACCTTCTCGAAGGGTTTGTGCCAATCGATCAGCCTGGCCTGCTCGGCCCAGAAGCTCTCGGGTTCGGCGATCGAACGCCGGTGGAAGTCGGCGAAGTGCATGGCAGTCTCCTTGATCGTTCGGGGATCCCGCGCCGGTGCCGGCCGTTGCCGGATCCCTGGGCGCCGGCGCCGCCGGCACCCCCCTGCGCCGGGGCGGATTGTCGACGCTCCGGGCTTGCGTCATGCTGACTTGCCGCAAGCCGCCGTTGCCCGCGCCGCCGGGGCGGCCATGGCGGCTCGGGCAAAATCCGGGCATGGCCGAACGCGTGATTCCGCTCGTCGATGCGCGCGCCGTGCGCCCGCTGCCGGCGGCCGGCGCACGCGCGTCGGGGCCGACGCCGGCGGATCGGCTGGGCCGGCCGCTGCGCGATCTGCGCATCTCGGTCACCGACCGCTGCAACTTCCGCTGCAGCTACTGCATGCCGAAGGAGGTGTTCGACAAGCGCTACGCCTTCCTGCCGCACGCCGCGCTGCTGAGCTTCGAGGAGGTCACCCGGCTGGCCCGGCTGTTCCTGCAGCTCGGCGTGCGCAAGCTGCGGCTGACCGGCGGCGAGCCGCTGCTGCGCAAGGACGTCGAGCGCCTGGTCGGCATGCTCGCGGCGCTGCGCACCGTCGACGGCAAGCCGCCGGACATCACGCTGACGACGAACGGGTCGCTGCTTGCGCGCAAGGCGCGTGCGCTGAAGGACGCCGGCCTGCAGCGCGTAACCGTCAGCCTCGACGCGCTCGACGACGCGGTCTTCAGGCGCATGAACGATGTCGACTTCCCGGTGGCCGACGTGCTGCAGGGCATCGATGCGGCGCGCGCGGCCGGGCTCGGCCCGATCAAGGTGAACATGGTCGTCAAGCGCGGCACCAACGACCACGAGATCGTGCCGCTGGCCGAACACTTCCGCGGCACCGGCATCGTGCTGCGCTTCATCGAGTTCATGGACGTCGGTGCGACGAACGGCTGGCGCATGGACGAGGTGCTGCCGTCGGCGACGGTGATCGAGCGGCTGCAGCAGGTGCATCCGCTCGCGCCGCTCGAGGCCGCCGCGCCCGGCGAGACCGCCGAACGCTGGCGCTACCTCGACGGCGGCGGCGAGATCGGCGTGATCTCCAGCGTCACGCGTCCGTTCTGCCGCGACTGCAACCGGGCCCGGCTGTCGACCGAAGGCCGGCTGTACCTGTGCCTGTTCGCGAGCAGCGGCTACGACCTGCGCGAGCTGCTGCGCGGCGGCGCCGACGATGCCCGCATCGCCGACGCGATCGCGGCGATCTGGCAGCAGCGCGACGACCGCTACTCCGAACAGCGCCAGGCGATGGCGGCCGACACGGGCCGCGGTGCGCGCCGGGTCGAGATGCACTACATCGGTGGCTGAACATGTGGCCGGGATGGCGCACCTCGCCGGCGCGGCGCCGGCTGCTGTGGGCCACCGCGGCCGCCCTGCTCCTGCCCTGGCTCGTCGGCGAACTGGCCAAGACCTTCCACCAGCCGGGGCTGGACGACGACGCCCCGCGCATCCAGATGCTGATCGACTTCATCGTCATCGGCAGCGTGGTCTTCCTGCTGACGATGGTCGTGACCTACGCCTTCGGCTGCTGGATCACCGCGGTCATGCACGGCCCGCGGCGCGACGGCGATCCGTTCCCGGGCGACAACGGCCGGCCGCTGCGCGATGACTGAACCGATGCCGCCGCGGGCCAGCCGGCCGGTCGACGGCGGGCGGCGGCCGGCCGAACGGGACCCATGACCGTGAACGAACCCCTCGACCAGATCGCCGCCCGGCTGCAGGGTTACGACCCGCGCGCGCTGCCGGTGGCCACCGCGCAGGCCTTCATCGCCGAGCTGGTGCCGGTGGTGCAGGCGACCGAGGCGCTGCCGGTGCGCGAAGCCCTCGGCCGCGTGCTGGCCGAGGACCTGGTCTCGCCGATCGACGTGCCGGCGCACGACAACTCGGCGATGGACGGCTTCGCGCTGCGCGCTGCCGACCTGGCCGACGGCCGGCCGACGCGGCTGCGCGTCGTCGGCGGCGCCCTCGCCGGCCGCGCCTTCGACGGCGTGGTGCCGCCGGGCAGCGCGCTGCGCATCACCACCGGCGCGGTGATGCCGGCCGGGCTCGACACCGTCGTGCCGCAGGAGCTGGCGCAGGACGGCGGCGACGGCTTCGTGCAGATCCCGCCGGGGGTCGTGCGCGCGGGCGACCATCGCCGCCTGGCCGGCGAGGACCTGGCGCGCGGCAAGCCCGCGCTGCGCGCCGGCCGGCTGCTGCGCCCGGCCGACCTCGGCCTGGCGGCGTCGCTCGGGGTGCCGCGGCTGAGCGTCCGCCGCCGGCTGCGCGTGGCCTTCTTCTCCACCGGCGACGAGTTGCGCTCGCTCGGCGAGCCGCTCGACGAAGGCTGCATCTACGACAGCAACCGCTACACCGTCTGGGGCATGCTGCAGCGCCTGGGCGTCGAGGCGATCGACCTCGGCGTCGTGCGCGACCGGCCCGACGAGCTGGCCGACGCCTTCCGCCGCGCCGCCGCGCAGGCCGACGCGGTAATCACCTCGGGCGGCGTCAGCGTCGGCGAGGCCGACCACACCAAGCGCATCATGGCCGAGCTCGGCGAAGTGCTGTTCTGGACGATCGCGATGCGCCCCGGCCGGCCGATGGCGATCGGCCGGATCGGCACCGAGACCACGCACCCACCGGCGATCCTGTTCGGCCTGCCGGGCAACCCGGTGGCGGTGATGGTGACCTTCTACGCCTTCGTGCGCGACGCGCTGCTGCGGATGGGCGGCGCGCTGCCGCAGCCGCTGCCGATGCTGCGCGCGGCCAGCCGCGAGCGGCTGCGCAAGAAACCGGGCCGTACCGAGTACCAGCGCGGCATCGTCGAGCGCGGCGGCGATGGCCGCTGGTGGGTGCGCGCGACCGGCTCGCAGGGCTCCGGCGTGCTGCGCAGCATGAGCGAGGCCAACGGCATGATCGTGCTGCACCACGGCCAGGGCGACGTCGCCGCCGGCGACGAGGTCGACGTGCTGCCCTTCGACGGGCTGGTGTAGCACCCCGGCCCGGCCGGCCGGCTCAGGCGCCCGGCACGGCGTGCGCCGGCGCTGCCTCGATCGCCGGCGTCGTGATCTGGCCAGGCACGCCGCGGCGCGCGAACAGCGTGTACACCGTCGGCACGACGAACAGCGTCAGCAGCGTGCCCACGCTCATGCCGCCGACGATCACCCAGCCGATCTGCTGCCGGCTCTCGGCACCGGCGCCGTGCGCCAGCGCCAGCGGCAGCGCGCCGAGCACCATCGCGCCGGTGGTCATCAGGATCGGCCGCAGGCGCAGGCTCGACGCCTCGACCGTGGCCTCGAATACCGAGCGGCCCTGCTGGCGCAACTGGTTGCTGAACTCGACGATCAGGATGCCGTGCTTGCTGATCAGGCCGACCAGCGTGATCAGCCCGATCTGCGAATAGACGTTCAGCGTACCGCCGGCCAGGTGCAGCGCACCGAGCGCACCGACCATCGACAGCGGCACCGCGAGCAGGATCACGAACGGGTCGACGAAGCTCTCGAACTGCGCCGCGAGCACGAGGAAGATGAACAGCAGCGCGAGCACGAACACCAGCCCGAGCGCGCCCGACGACGAGCGGAACTCGCGGCTGACGCCGTTCAGCTCGGTCGCGTAGCCGGGCGGCAGCAGCCGGCGCGCGGTCTCGTCCATGAAGGCCAGCGCGTCGCCGAGGGCGTAGCCGGGGGCGAGGTTCGCGGTGATCGACACCGAGCGCCGCTGGTTGAAGTGGTTCAGCTCGCGCGGACTGACCGTCTCGCGCACCTTGATCAGCGCCGACAGCGGCACCATCGTGTCGTTGCGGCCGCGCACGAACAGCCTCTCGATGTCCTCGGGGCGGCTGCGGCCGGCCGATTCGGTCTGCACGATCACGTCGTACTGGTCGGCATCGCGCTTGTAGCGGGTGACCGCGCGGCCGCCGAGCATCGTCTCGACCGTGCGCGCGACCGCATCGACGCTGACGCCCATGTCGGCCGCGCGGGCGCGGTCGACCTCGACGAAGATCTCCGGCTTGTTCAGCCGCAGGTCGATGTCGGGCTGGACGATGCCCGGGTTCTTCGCCATCTCGGCCAGGAACTGCTGCGCCACCCGGGCGAGGTTGTCGTAGCTGTCGTTGGTGACGAGCACGTAGTTCAGCGGACGCTCGCGGAAGCCCTGGCCGAGGCTCGGCGGCGTGATCGGGAACGCGCTCACCCCCGGCAGGCCCATGAACCGCGGCTGCAGCTCGCGCGCCAGTTCGAGCGTCGTGCGCTCGCGTTCGGCCCAATCCACCGTGCGCAGGAACGAGATGCCCTGCGACACCGTCGGGTTGCCGGCGACGACGAACACGCGGTCGAACTCCGGATAGCCGCGCCCGATCGCCTCGATCGCGCGCAGGTAGCGTGCGGTGTAGTCGAGGGTCGCGCCGTCCGGCGCGTTGACGGTGGCGAGGATCACGCCGCGGTCCTCGAGCGGCGCGAGTTCGCTCTTCGCGGTGCTGAACAGCCACCAGGCGCCGCCGCCGGCCGCGGCCATGATCAGCAGCACGATCCAGCGCTGCGCGAGCACGCGCCGCAGCAGCGCCGCGTAACCGCCGGTCAGCGCGACCAGCAGCCGCTCCATGCCGCGGTCGAAGCGGTTCGGGTTCGGGTCGTGGCGCAGCAGCTTGCTGCACATCATCGGCGTCAGCGTCAGCGCGACGAAGCCCGAGACGATCACCGCGCCGGCCAGCGTCAGCGCGAACTCGGTGAACAGCCGCCCGGTGCGGCCCGGCGTGAAGGCCAGCGGCGCATACACCGCGGCCAGCGTCAGCGTCATCGCGACGACCGCGAAGCTGATCTCCTTCACCCCCTTCAGCGCGGCCTGGAACGGCGCCAGCCCCTCCTCGATGTGGCGGAAGATGTTCTCGAGCACGACGATCGCGTCGTCGACCACGAGGCCGATCGCCAGCACGAGCGAGAGCAGGGTCAGCGTGTTGATCGTGAAGCCGGCCGCGGCCATGATGCCGAAGGCGCCGATCAGGCTGACCGGAATCGTCACCAACGGGACCAGCGACGCGCGCAGCGTGCGCAGGAAGACGAACACCACCAGCGCGACCAGCCCGACGGCCTCCGCGATCGTCGTGTAGACCGACTTCACCGAGCGGTCGATGAAGACCGAGTTGTCGTTCGCGACCTGGACCTTCACGCCCGGCGGCAGCTCGGCCTGGATCTGCGGCAGGACCTTGCGCACCTCGGCCGAGATCTCGAGCGGGTTCGCGGTCGCGTTGCGGATGATGCCGGTCGAGATCGACGGCACGCCGTTCAGCCGCACGCTGCTGCGCTCGCTCGCCGCCGCCTGCTCGATGCGCGCCACGTCGCGCAGCCGCACCGTGTAGCCGCTGGCCGACTTCAGCGCGATGTCGGCGAACTGCGGCACGGTGTTCAGGTCGGTGCGCGCGGTGACGCTGAACTCGCGCTGCCGGCTCTCGATGCGGCCGGCCGGCACCTCGAGGTTCTGCCTGCGGATCGCGTCCTCGACGTCCTGCACCGTCAGCCGGTAGGCGGCGAGCTTGTCCGGGTCGAGCCAGATGCGCATCGCGAACAGCCGGTCGCCGTAGACGTTGACCTGGGACACGCCGGGCACGGTCTGCAGCCGCGGCTTGACGATGCGGTTGATGACGTCGGTCACCTCGAGCGGGCTCAACGAGTCGCTGGTGAAGGCGAGCCAGACGGTCGGCGTGGCATCGGCTTCGACCTTGGCGATCACCGGCTCGTCGACCGCGTCGGGCAGCCGGGCGCGCACCCGCGAGACGCGGTCGCGCACGTCGGCGGCGGCGTCGTCCGGGCTCTTCTCGAGCTTGAAGCGCACCGTGATCTGGCTCTGCTCCGCGCGCGAGATCGACGAGATGATGTCGACGCCGTCGATGCCGGCGATCGAATCCTCGAGCGGCTTGGTGACCTGCGACTCGATCACCTCGGACGAGGCGCCGATCAGCCTCGTCGTCACCGTGACCACCGGCTCGTCGATGCGCGGGTACTCGCGCACCGCGAGCCGGTTGAACGAGACCAGGCCGATCAGCACGATCAGCAGCGACATCACGGTCGCCAGCACCGGGCGGCGGACCGAGGTCTCGGACAGGACCATCGCCCGGCCCCGGGCCTCAGCCGGCCGGGCGCGAGGCGGCCGCGGCGGGCCCGCCGCC
>JAFLDG010000114.1 GCA_017302495.1 Burkholderiales bacterium | reverse complement strand
CGACCCGCGGCCGGCCGGCCTGGGCAACCTGCACGCGCGCTGGCCGCCGAAGGCCTTCATGCTCGAGGTGCGCGCCCGCGCCCGCGGCGGCCCGCTGCTGCGCTGGGTGCTGCGCGTGGCGCTCGAGACCCTGTACGGCTCGTTCCTGTTCGCCACCGGCATGAAGGCCGGCCGTTTCGACCCCGAGCGCTACCGGGCCGAGATCGTCACCAACACCGACTTCTGCAAGCACGACCGCACGCTGTGCGTCGTGCTCGACTGCGCGCTCGACGCGGTCGAGCCGGTGCAGCGCCGGGTCGGCGAGCGTGCGGCGGCCGAGGGTTTCGAGTGGGGCGCGCATGTCTCGGACACCGCGCTGATGACCTGCCTCGTCACCTCGTCGACCGGGGGCCTGCACGTGCACTTCGTCGACGGCGGCGGCGGCGGTTACACCCGCGCAGCGACGCGGATGAAGGCGGCGCGGGTCGCGGCCGGGCCGGATGTACGATGAATGGGCTGCCGCGCCGCAGAGCGGCGCCGGACGGGGCTCGAGGGCCCCACGGCCCCACAGGCCCTGCGCCGAGCGGCGAGACCAGAAGGGCGAGACTGCCATGTCGAACGAAACCCGCTACGGACCAGGCCACCGGGGCTCGCGCCGGGCGCGCCTTTGCGCGATCGGCGTCCTGGCGTGCGCGGGCTGGGGTGTCGCGGACGCGGCCGGCAAGGCCGACCGGTCCAGGCCCGGGGCGCCGGAATCGGCGGAAGCACCGGCCTCGCAACCCGCCACGGCGGCCGGCAGCCAGGGTCAAGCGCTGCGCATGAGCTTCGACGACGGCACGCGCGTCGTCGAAGACCGGCGCGGCATGAGCGGCAGCTTCGAGACCGCCGCCGGCAAAATCTCGAGAGCTCCTCGATCGGCCCAGGCCGGACCCGCGCTCGGCCAGCCGACGCTCCTGTTCGAAGGCGGCGACGCCTCGCAGCGCGCGGCACGCGTCGTGGACGATGCGGCCCGGCCCGGCAAGCGCGTGCTGGAGTTCGAGGTCCAGGCGCCGAACGTGCGCATCGGCCGCACCGGGGGCATGAAGTCGCGCATCCAGGCCAACGTCTACGACAACGTCGGCGTGTTCGAGCTGTACGGCTCGGTGCGCATGCGCCTGGGCAAGGACATGGCGGCCCTGCAGGACTTTCCCGATGCGTTCGACTGGCTGACGATCTCCGAGTGGTGGAACAACGCCGGCTGGACCGGCGAGCCGAATCCGTTCCGCATCTCGGTGCACATCGAGAAGTCGCGGCCCGGAGCGGGCCAGCCGCTGCACTTCGGCTTGCGCGCCTCGGCGAAGGATCCGCGCAAGGACCGTTGGTCGACGACCGTCTGGGAGCATGCCGACACGCGCTTCGCGATACCGATCGACACCTGGATGACCGTCGAGTACTACTTCAAGGACGGGGACAGCCGGACCGGGCGCTTCCTGATGGCGGTCACGCCCGATGGCGGGCAACGGCAGGTGGTGGCCGACGTGGCCGACTTCACGCGGCACCCGGACGAAACCCGGCCCGACGGCCTGTCGCACCTGAACCCGATGAAGCTGTACACGTCGGGGGAACTGACGGAGTTCATGCGCTCGCGCGGCAAGGCGCTCAGGCTGTTATGGAGCGACCTGTTCCTGCTGCCCTGCGGGCCGGCCGCGCCGGGCCAGCCGACGGAGTGCGCCCGCCTGGCCGGCCTGCGTTAGCCGGCCGCCAGCTGCCGCAGCGCCTGCTCGAACACCTCGGGCGGCTGGCCGCCCTGGATCAGGTGCCGGTCGTCGATCACCACCGACGGCACCGCGTGGATGCCCAGCCGCTGCCAGTGCGCCTCGGCAGCGCGCACCTCGGCGGTGTAGTCGTCGCCGCGCACGACGCCCCGCGCGGCCTCGCCGTCGAGCCCGGCCTGCACCGCGCAGTCGACCAGCACCTGTTCGTCACCCGGGTTGCGGCCGTCGGTGTGATAGGCGGCGAGCAGCGCGTGCTTCAGCGCCAGCTGCGCCGGCGCGCTCTGCAGCCCGGCCCAGTGCAGCAGCCGGTGCGCGTCGAAGGTGTTCCACACCCGCGTGCGCGCGCCGAAGCGGATGCCGAGCGGCGCGCCGCGCTCGTTCAGCGTCTGCCGCGTCGCGGCCAGCCGCTCGGGGGGCGCGCCGTACTTGCGCGCCAGATAGGTGACCGTGTCCTCGCCTTCGGGCGGCATGTCCGGGTTCAGCTCGAAGGGTTGCAGGTGCAGCTCGACCATCAGCCCGAGCGGCCCGAGGCGGCGCAGCGCCTCCTCCAGCGCATGCAGGCCGATCGCGCACCACGGGCAGGCGACGTCGGAGACGAAATCGAGCTTCATCGGCGGGCGCGCTGCGCGCGGTGAACCCAGGGGCGGGTCATCCTAGCAGCGCGGGCCCCGGGGGCGGCCCTGCCCGTCACGACCACCGGCGTGACCCCGATGCCGCAGATGCCGCCGCCAGCGGTGCGCCGCCGAGGTTCTCAGCGGCACTACACCGGCCGCGCCGCACTGCAGCCGCCGTTGCAGAATCCTCGCCGGCCACCTCCCACCCGGCGAAAGCTGCGAAGCCCCACGTCATGATCACCGGCAACATCAAGAGCCAGATCGACCAGATCTGGAACGCCTTCTGGTCCGGCGGCATCTCCAACCCGCTCGAGGTGATCGAGCAGATCACCTACCTGCTCTTCCTGCGCCGGCTGGACGACTTACACACGCTGGAGGAGAACAAGTCCGCCCGGCTCGAGAGGCCGTTGGAGCGGCGGGTCTTCCCAGAGGGCAAGGACTCCAAGGGCCGCCCGTACGACGACCTGCGCTGGTCGCGCTTCAAGCACTTCGCCCCGGGCGACATGTACGCCGTGATCGGCGAACACGTCTTTCCGTTCTTGCGCAACGAACTGGCCCGGCACCACGGTGGCGACGATTCCACCTACGCGCACCACATGAAGGACGCGCGCTTCACCATTCCCACGCCGGCGCTGCTGGCCAAAGTGGTGGACCTGCTCGACGCCGTGCCGATGGAAGACCGCGACACCAAGGGCGACGTCTACGAGTACATGCTCGGCAAGATCGCCAGCGCCGGACAGAACGGCCAGTTCCGCACGCCGCGCCACATCATCCGGCTGATGGTGGAGCTGACCGCGCCGCAGCCCACCGACGTGATCTGCGACCCGGCCTGCGGCACCGCGGGCTTCCTCGTCACGGCGGGCGAGGTGCTGCGCGAGCGCCACCCGAACATCCTGCATGACGCCAGGCTGCGCGAGCACTTTCACCACCGGATGTTCCACGGCTTCGACTTCGACAACACCATGCTGCGCATCGGCAGCATGAACATGCTGCTGCACGGCGTGGAGAACCCCGACATCCGCTACCGCGACTCGCTGGCGCAGGACCACGCCGGCGAGGAAGAGAAGTACACGCTGCTGCTGGCCAATCCGCCCTTTGCCGGCAGCCTGGACTACGAGAACACCGCCAAGGACCTGCTGCAGATCGTCAAGACGAAGAAGACCGAGCTGCTGTTCCTGGCGCTCTTCCTGCGCCTGCTCAAACCCGGCGGCCGCGCCGCGGTGATCGTGCCCGACGGTGTGCTGTTCGGCTCCAGCACCGCGCACAAGGAACTGCGCCGGATGCTGGTCGAAGACCAGAAGCTCGACGCCGTGGTCAAGCTGCCCGGCGGCGTGTTCAGGCCCTACGCCGGCGTGTCGACCGCGATCCTGCTCTTCACAAAGACCAACTCCGGCGGCACCGACCAGGTGTGGTTCTACGACGTCGAGGCCGATGGCTGGAGCCTCGACGACAAGCGCACCCCGCTGCTGCCGGACGACAAGCTCGGCCCCGTACCGCGCACCGCACTCGCCGCGGACGAGCACGCGAAGAACAACCTGCCCGACGTGCTCGCGCGCTGCGCGGAGCGCGCCGGCACCGAGCGCGAGCGCCCGCGCACCGCGCAGAGTTTTTGCGTGCCCAAGGCCGACATCGCCGCGCAGGGCTACGACCTCTCGCTCAACCGCTACAAGGAAGTGGTGCACGAGGCCGTCGAGCACCGCCCACCGAAGGAGATCCTCGCTGAGCTCGCGAAGCTGGAGGAGGAGATCCAGCGGGCGATGAAGGAGCTGGAGGGGATGCTGGGATGAGTGCCCCGCCACTGAGCGCAATCGGCGAGCACGTTGATCCCGTGTCCTCTTGGACGCCGGAGCGAGATGACCCTGATGGCGCGTTCACGTACGTCGACCTGAGCGCCGTCGATCAGGATGCCAAGGTCGTGTCGGGGGAGCGTGAACTTGCGTGCTCTGAGGCGCCTAGCAGGGCGCGTCAACTGATACGCGCCGGCGATGTCCTGGTGTCGACGGTGAGGCCCAACCTGAACGGCGTCGCACTTGTGCCGCCAGAGTTGGATGGAGCGACGGCATCGACGGGCTTCTGCGTGCTCCGTCCGCGGGCTGGTCAGCTCGACGCCCGGTACCTCTACCACTGGGTCAAGTCGCCGCGCTTCGTGAGTGCCATGGTGCGGAAGGCAACCGGCGCCAGCTACCCTGCTGTCTCCGATCGAATCGTTTGTGAATCGAGGCTGCCGCTGCCACCCCTCCCCGAGCAGCGGCGGATTGCGGAGATCCTGGACAAAGCGGACGCGCTGCGGGCCAAGCGCCGCGCCGCCCTCGCCCAACTCGACACCCTCACCCAGTCCATCTTCCTCGACATGTTCGGCAGACCAAACGACAACGCCAAGGGTTGGCCGCTCGTGTTCTTGATGGACCTCTGCTCGCCGAAGCAGTGGCCGACGATTTCGACAGCCGAACTCACAGAAGCGGGTTTCCCGGTCTTCGGGGCGAACGGCCTCATCGGCACCTACACCAAGTACAACCACGAAGAGCCCACTGTCCTGATCACTTGCCGAGGGGCAACCTGCGGCACGATCAACGTCTCGCCGCCGAAGTGTTACGTCACCGGCAATGCGATGGCCTTGGATGATCCTGACCCTAGCCGCATAACAGTCGACTACCTTGCCACCGTGCTGAGAGTACGCAGCATGGCAGACACGATTTCGGGGACGGCGCAGCCCCAAATCACCCGGCAAAGCCTTGCGCATGTGAAATTGCCGCTCCCACCTCTCGCATTGCAGGCGGAGTTCGCGAGGCGAATTGGGGCAGTGGAGCAGGTCAAGTCTCCGCAACAGGTGTCTCGGGCGCAGCTCGAGGCGCTTTTCGCCTCCCTCCAGCACCGCGCCTTCCGCGGCGAACTCACTGCCGGTGACAATGCCCGTACCGCTCTCGTCGGAGCCGATGCCTCATGCTGAAGTCCCTGCACCTGAAGAACGTCGGCCTTGCGCCCGATCTGCGGGTCGACTGGGCACCACGGCTGAACCTGATCACCGGCGACAACGGTCTGGGCAAGAGCTTCCTGCTCGACCTGGCCTGGTGGGCGCTGACGCGCACCTGGGCCGGTTCGGTCGCCTTGCCGCCCATCTCGACAAAGAGCCCGCAGATCGAGTACGTGGTGCAGGGCAAGGTCGGCGAGGCGAAGCCGGTGGTGTCGAAGTTTCGCCGCAGCGACGAGACCTGGCCGGTCGACGCCAAGCGGCCGCCGATGCCCGGCATCGTGGTCTACATCCGCATCGACGGCGGCTTCTCGGTCTGGGACCCGGCCCGCAACTACTGGCGCAGCGACCCCGGCCGTCCCGCGGCCTACCACTTCGCCGCGCACGAGGTCTGGGAAGGGCTGGACGTGGCCGGGCAGCGTGTGTGCGAGGGGCTGGAGCGCGACTGGGTCAGCTGGCAGGAAGGGCGCAAGCCGCAGTTCAAGGCGCTGGAAGAGGTGCTGCGCGTCCTGTCCCCGGTCGCCGAGCCGCTGCGCGCGGGGCCGCCGCAAAGGCTGTACATCGGCGAAGGGCGTGACCGGCCGACGTTGTTGATCGGCTCGCAGACCGTGCCGGTGGCTCTGGCTTCGGCCGGCGTGCGCCGCGTGCTGGCGCTGGCCTACTTCCTGGTCTGGGCCTGGCACGAGCATCGGGTGGCAGCGGAATTGCTGGGCAAGAAGCCCGAGGCGCGCGTTGTCATCCTGTTCGACGAGCCGGAGACCCACCTGCACCCGCGCTGGCAGCGCACGATCGTGCCCAGCCTGCTCGCCGCCGTCGACGTGTTGCGCGGCCGCGCCGGCACCGCGCCGCAGGTACTGCTGGCCTCGCATGCGCCGCTGGTGGCGGCTTCGCTCGAGCCGCTGTTCGACGCCGAGCAGGACGATCTGATCCGTCTTGAAGTGCAAGACGGCTCGGTGGTCGTCGAACAGGGCGGCTGGGCGCCGCAGGGTGACGCGGCGAACTGGCTGGTCTCCGAGACCTTCGGTTTGGAGCAGGCGCGCTCGCTCGACGCCGAGCGTGCCGTCGAGGCGGCCGAGGCGCTGATGCGCGGCGAGGCCGAGTTGCCCAAGGGGCTGGACTCCAAGGCGGCCATCCACAAGGCGCTGACGCGGCTGCTGCCGGCGCATGACCACTTCTGGCCACGCTGGATCGTTGCCACGCGTGCCAACGGCAAGCGCAGCGGGGCGGCGCGGTGATCCGGGCGCCCCGCCTGCCCGAGCCTGAGGACTTCGACTCGCGGGCGCGGCGGCCCGGTACTGCGTGGCTGGCTGATCACCCCGGGGCGAAGCGGCCCAAGGCGCTGTGGTCGGCGTACACACCGGTGCTCGAAGCCGGCTACCGGAAGCTGTGCGGCTATGCGGCAATGGCCGACTTCACCGGCGGCACGGTCGACCACTATCTGAGCTTCAAGAACCATCGCGCGCAGGCCTACGAGTGGAGCAACTACCGCTTCGCGTCGGCGACGATGAACTCGTGCAAGCGCGACGCGGACGATGCCGTGCTGGACCCGGAAGAAGTGCAGGCGGGCTGGTTCGAGATCGTGCTGCCGTCGCTGCAGCTTCGGCTCACTGACCAGATCCCGGCGAGGTTGCGAGACAAGGCGGCCTATACGCTGCGTCGACTCCGGCTCGACGACGGGGAGCGCGTCATTCGTTGGCGACAGAGCTGGTATCAGCTCTACACCGAAGGCCTGCTTGACCTGGAAGGGTTGCGAGAGGTAGCGCCGCTGATTGCCCAGGCGGTAGAGGGCTCGCGACCTGCGAGTGGGGTAGCACGTGCTGCTCGGTTGCAACGGTGAGAACGCTGGTGTCAGGGCGGTCGTGGCCGTGGCAGGCCACGGCACCGAGCGTTGCCACGAAGCCGCGCCACGCGCGTCCGAATTGCAACCTCGAAGCACCATGGTCATGAGCGGCGCAATCGGCGATGGGGCTTGGCTGGCGTATCCCCTTGATATGCAAACGCTTCTTCGATCGCACGATTGCAACCGAATTGCCCCTGGTTGCAATCCCGAAGCAATACGCCGGCAACCCAGGGCATTCGGCTGAATGCGGCGCACAGGCATGAGTCAGTTCGCCTTCCTCCAACATGAGTGGGGCGCCGTCTTCGACGCGGCGGCCAGGGCGGAGACGGCCTTACACGCCGATCCGCGCACAGCCTGCTTCTACGCGCGGCGCGCGCTCGAACTCGCGGTGGGCTGGGCCTACAAGCACGATGCCTCGCTGCGGCTGCCGTACCAGGACAACCTGTCGGCGCTGATCCACGACCCCAGTTTCAAGGAAGCCGCAGGCGAGGCGGTGTTCAGCAAGGCGCGGGTCATCAACACGCTGGGCAACCGAGCCGTGCACGGGCATCGGGCGATTCCGCTCGACGACGCGATGGTCGCGGTGCGCGAGCTGTTTCACGTGGCGTACTGGCTTGCGCGCACCTACGGTCGTACGGCGCGACCGGCGCCGGGCCTGGCCTTCGACGCGAGTGCGTTGCCGAAGGCGACACCGGTGCGCGGGCCAACCGCCGAGCAGTTGCAGCAGCTCGAAGCGGGCCTGCGCGAGCGCGACGAGAAGCTCGCCGCGTTGCTGGCCGACAAAAGCACGCTCGACGAGGAGCTGAAGCGCCTGCGCGCCGAGGTGGCGGCGGCGAAGCAGGTGGCAGCGGCGCAGCCGGACACCCACGACTACTCCGAGGCCGAGACCCGCGACTACTTCATCGATCTGCTGCTGAAAGAAGCTGGCTGGCCGCTCGATCAGCCGCGCGACCGCGAGTTCGAAGTCAGCGGCATGCCGAACAAGGAAGGCAAGGGCTTCGTCGACTACGTGCTCTGGGGCGATGACGGCAAGCCACTGGGGCTCGTCGAAGCCAAGCGCACCCGGCGCGATGCGAGAGTCGGCCAGCAGCAGGCCAAGCTGTATGCGGACTGCCTTGAGCGTCAGTTCGGCCAGCGCCCGCTGATCTTCTACTCGAACGGCTACGAGCACTGGCTCTGGGACGACACGCGCTATCCACCGCGCGCGGTGCAGGGCTTCTACAAGAAGGCGGAGCTGGAGCTCGCGATCCAGCGGCGCAGTACGCGCAAGCCGCTGGCGGCGGGCGAGATCAATTCAGCAATCGTCGAGCGCTACTACCAGACGCGCGGCATCCGGCGCATCGCCGAGGCCTTCGAGCGCGACCACGACCGCAAGGCGCTGGTGGTGATGGCCACCGGCGCCGGGAAGACCCGCACGGTCATCGCGCTCGCCGATCTGCTGATGCGCTGCAATTGGGTCAAGCGCGTGCTGTTCCTCGCCGACCGCGTGGCGCTGGTGAATCAGGCGGTCAATGCCTTCAAGCACCACCTGCCCGACTCGTCGCCGGTGAACCTGGTGACCGAGAAGGACGCGGAGGGGCGGGTCTTCGTCTCGACCTATCCGACGATGATGGGGATCATCGACGAGACGCGAGACGGGCAGCGGCGCTTCGGTGCCGGCCACTTCGATATGGTGATCATCGACGAGGCCCACCGCTCGGTGTTCCAGAAGTACCGCGCCATCTTCGACTACTTCGACTCGCTGCTGGTCGGGCTCACGGCCACGCCGAAGGACGAGGTGGACCGCAACACCTACAGCCTGTTCGACCTGGAGAACGGCGTACCGACCGACGCGTACGGGCTCGAGGAGGCGGTGCGCGACGGCTTCCTCGTGCCGCCGAAGGCCGTCTCGGTGCCGCTGAAGTTTCAGCGCGAGGGGATCAAGTACGACGAGCTGTCCGAAGCGGACAAGGATCAGTGGGACGCGCTGGAGTGGGACGAAGACGGCAACGTCCCCAATCGCGTGGAGGCCGAGGCGGTCAACAAGTGGCTGTTCAACAAGGACACGGTGGACAAGGTCCTGGAACATCTCATGACGCGGGGCCTCACGGTGGCCGGCGGCGATCGGCTCGGCAAGACCATCCTTTTCGCCAAGAACCAGCACCACGCCGAGTTCATCGCGGAGCGCTTCAACGCCAACTATCCGCACCACAAAGGCGCGTTCGCGCGCGTGATCACGTTCAAGACCGAGTACGCGCAGAGCCTGATCGACAATTTCTCGGCCAAGGACAAGGCGCCGCACATCGCGATCTCGGTGGACATGCTCGACACCGGAATCGACATCCCCGAGGTCGTGAACCTGGTCTTCTTCAAGCTGGTGCGCTCGAAGACCAAGTTCTGGCAGATGCTCGGCCGTGGCACGCGCCTGTGTCCGGACCTGTTCGGGCCAGGCAAGCACAAAGAGTACTTCTGCGTCTTCGACTACTGCCAGAACCTGGAGTACTTCAGCCAGAACCTCCCCGCCATTGAGGGTGTAATCGGTGAATCGCTGGGCAAGCGGCTGTTCAACGCCCGGCTGGAGCTGATCGGCGAACTGGACAAGAGGTTGGCCGAAGCCGACCGCCAGACGGCGCGCGACACCCGGGCGCCGCCGCACGGACACCCGGCGTCCGACGACGAGGTGCGGGTACAGGTCGCAGCGTTGCTGCACCGGGAAGTGGCCGCGATGAACCTGAATAACTTCGTCGTGCGGCCGCGGCGGCGCGTCGTCGAGCAGTATTCCAAGCCCGAGGCTTGGACGGTGCTGTCTCCGAATGCGCTCTCCGAACTGTCGCACCAGGTCGCGGGACTGCCGTCGGAACTCGACCCGGAGAACGAGGAGGCCAAGCGCTTCGACCTGCTGGTGCTGAATCTCCAACTCGCGATGCTGCGGTCGGAGCCCGGCTTCGCTCGTTTGCGAGATCAGGTCAAGGCGCTTGCCGGTCTGCTGGAAGAGAAATCGGCGATTCCGATGGTGCGTGACCAGATGGCGCTGATCCAGGACGTGCAGACCGACGAGTGGTGGCAGGGCGTGGCCATACCGATGCTCGAGGCGATGCGCCGGCGCCTGCGTGATCTGATCAAGCTCATCGAGAAGCAGAAGCGCAAGCCCATCTACACCGACTTCGAGGACGAGATGGGCGGCGAAACAGCGGTCGAGCTGCCGGGCTTCGGCCACGGCACCGACTACGCGAAGTTTCGCGCCAAGGCCCAGGCCTTCCTGCGCTCGCATCAGGACCACATTGCAATTCACAAGGTGAGGATGAACAAGGCGCTCACCGCTGCTGATCTCGCGGAACTGCAGCGCATCCTCGACGAGAGCGGCGCTGGCGCGGCGGCTGACATCCGGCGTGCCGCCGAGGCAGCGCAAGGGCTGGGGCTTTTCGTGCGTTCCTTGGTCGGCCTGGACCGCCAGGCGGCAAAAGAAGCGATGGCAGGCTTTCTGGCGGGGAAGGCGCTGGGCGCCAACCAGATCGAGTTCGTCAATCTGATCGTGGACCACCTGACCGCGCATGGCGCTCTGGACCCGGAGTCACTGTACGAGTCCCCATTCACCGATTTGACGCCGCGCGGACCGGAAGGGATCTTCAGCCCGGCGCAGGTGGATGAGCTAGTGGCCGCGATCGGCCGGGTGCGCCAGACCGCGATGGCGGCATAGGCAGGCCGGGCGGGGCTGGCCCCGGGGCAGGACGCCACTCAGCGCGGCCGCAGTTCCTCCACGAGCCGGCGCAGCAGCCCGTCGCAGGCATCCTCGACCCCGTCGAGCACGTGTTCGAAGCCGGCGTCGCCGCCGTAGTACGGGTCGGGCACCTCGGCGGCGTGGTGGACGAGGCCGTACGCGGTCAGCAGCCGCAGATTGCCGTGCTGCACGGCGGGGCCGATCCGGCGCGCGGCGGCCCGGTTGGCGCCGTCCATCACGAGCAGCAGGTCGAAGCGCTCGAAGTCGGCCGGCCGCAACGGCCGGGCGCGCAGGTCGGCGATGTCGTAGCCGCGCCGGTGCGCGTGCGCGATCGCGCGCTCGTCCGGCGGGTCGCCCTCGTGCCAGCCGTGCGTGCCGGCCGAGTCGACCTCGATCGCTCCGTCGGGCCCGGCCACGCGCAGCTTGTGCCGCATCACGCCGTGCGCGGTCGGGCTGCGGCAGATGTTGCCCATGCAGACGAACAGCAGCCGCCGCGGCAGGGGCGTGCCGTCGTCAGTCATCGGCGATCGCGTCGTGGCGGGCG
>JAFLDG010000113.1 GCA_017302495.1 Burkholderiales bacterium | reverse complement strand
CTCGCTGCGCGCCAGCGCCTTCGCCTCCGCCGCCTCGACCCCCATCGCCCGCAGCAGCAGCTCGGCCGTGTCGGAGCCGATCTCGCGCCAGGTGGCGTGCCCGTCCAGCACCGGCAGCATGGCCGCGAGCGTGCTGCCCGCCAGCAGCGCCACCATCGCCGGGATCTGCGCCGGCCTGAGGCGGTAGCGGCCCGAGGCGACGCCGGCCTCGAAGTCGGCCAGCGCGGCGCTGGTCATCACCGCCTGCAGCACCGCCGGGCTCAGTCCGAAGCGGCTCATGAAGCGGCCCCACAGCGGCTCCTCGTGGGCGCGGCGGACGTACTGCCGCACGCCGATGGCCAGGCGCTGCGCCGGGTCGTCCACGCCGACAAAGCCTGCGACCACGCGCTCGGTCATCTCGCGGGCCAGCTGGCCGGCCACGTCCTCGAACAGCCGGTCGATGTCGGGCACGTGGCTGTAGATCGTGCCGCGCGCCATGCCGGCCGCTGCGGCCAGCTCGCTGATGTTGAGCTTGGTGACGCCGCGCTCGGCAAAGAGCTGCATCGCCGCCAGGTGGATGCGCCGCCGCGCCTGGCTCGGGGGGAGCTGCGATGGGTCTGCGGCCATGGTTCGATCGCGTCCAGGTTGCAATGAACACAACTGTACAGCATTGAACGTGATAGTAGGGTTTTCGCTGATGACGCAGAATTCTTGATCTTGAACAATGATGTTCAATTTGATATCCACTTGTTCACGCCATCCAGCCCCGGCCTGCCGCCGGGCAAACCCAGGAGACACCCGATGACCGCCCCCCTCGCAGCCCCCGCCCACACCCGCCGCGTGACGCTCGGCGCCCGCCAGATCCACGTCGCCGAGTTCGGCGCCGGCATGCCGCTGCTGATGCTGCACGGCGGCGGCCCCGGCGCGTCGGGCCTGTCCAATTACGTGCGCAACGTCGGCGCGCTGGCGCAGCGTTTTCGCGTGCTGGTGCCCGACCTGCCCGGCTACGGCCAGAGCAGCAAGCAGGTGGACGCGGCCGACCCCTTCGGCGACCTGGCCGCCGCCATGCGCGGCCTGCTGGACGCGCTGGACATCGAAAGCGCGCACGTGGTGGGCAACTCGCTGGGCGGCGCCTGCGCGCTGCGCCTGGCGCTGGAGACACCGCAGCGCGTCGGCCGGCTGGTGCTGATGGGCCCGGGCGGCGTCGGCATCTCGCAGAGTCAGCCCACCGATGGGCTGAAGCGCCTGCTCGGCTACTACGCCGGCGAAGGCCCCAGTTTCGACAAGCTGCGCGCCTTCATCTGCCAGGACCTGGTGTTCGACGCCAGCCAGGTGAGCGACGCGGTGCTGCAGGAGCGTTATGCCGCCAGCATCGACCCCGAAGTGGTGGCCAACCCGCCGCTGCGCGCGCCCAAGGACCTCGAGGCCTTCAAGCGGCTGGACTTCCTGCTCGACCCGCGGCTGGCCGGGCTGGCCAACCCGACGCTGGTGATGTGGGGCGTGGAAGACCGCGTCAACCCGCCGGCCGGCGCCGCCGCGCTGCAGCAGCGCCTGCCGGCCTGCGACACGGTGCTGTTCAGCCGCACCGGCCACTGGGTGCAGTGGGAGCGCGCGGCCGAATTCAACGCCTTCGTCACCGGCTTCCTGCAAGCGGCCTGACGCACACAGCCACAGGAGACAAAGCTCATGAAGAACCCGATCGACATCGCGGCCGAGCCGAGCCTGTTCGGCCGCATCAGCCTGGGCCACGTGGTGGTGCAGTCGCGCAGGCTGCCCGACTGGCAGCGCTTCGCGCACGAAGGCCTGGGCCTGCAGGTGGACCGCGTCGCAGGCGGCCTGGCGCTGCGCATCGACGCACACGAGCGCCGCATCGTCGTCGAAGAGGGCCCGGCCGAGGACGTGACGGCCATCGGCTGGCAACTGCACGACGAGCATGCGCTGCCGCTGCTGCAGCGCCGCCTGCGCACGGCCGGCATCGACGTGGGCGAAGCGGCACCGGCCGAAGCCGCGGCCCGCGGCGTCGAGCGGCTGTGGGTGTTCCAGGGCCCGAAGAAGCTGCGCTTCGAGTTCTTCACCCGCCCGCTGCTGGCGGGCCCGCCGCGCTTGAGCGCCAGCGGCTTCGTCACCGGCGCGCTCGGCCTGGGCCACTTCGCGATGACCACGCGCGAGCCCGAGGCCGCGCTGCGCTTCTTCCAGCAGGTGTTCGATGCACGGCTGTCCGACACCATCGAGGACAAGCTCGACGGCGTGACGCTGGAGCTGAGCTTCCTGCGCCTGAACGAGCGCCACCACACGGTGGCGCTGGCCGCCACGCGCGGCCAGCGCATGAACCCGCTGCGCACCGGCATCCACCACCTCAACCTGCAGGCCGCCAGCCTGGACGACGTGACCACGGCCTACCAGCGCATGCGCAAGCTGGGCTTCGCGATCAGCAACGCCATCGGCCAGCACCCGAACGACCGCGAAGTGTCGTTCTACGTGGCGTCGCCATCGGGCTTCGACGTCGAGCTGGGCTGGAACCCGATCGTCGTCAGCGACGAAGCGGCCTGGCAGCCGGCGCACTACCAGGGCATCAGCCTGTGGGGCCACTTCCCCGAGAGCCTGACCCTGGGCAGCAAGCTCGGCCGCATGGGCCGCGGCATCGCGTCGCTGACGCGCAAGGAATACACCGTGGGAGCCGCCGCATGAATGCGCCAGCCGATGTCTACGACGTCGTCATCGTCGGCCTCGGCCCCACCGGCCTGACGCTGGCGCACGGCCTGGGACAGCGCGGCCACCGCGTGCTGGTGCTGGAGCGCGAGCCGCGCTTCTACGGCAACGCGCGCGCGGTCTACACCGACGGCGAATGCATGCGCATCTTCCAGTCCATCGGCATGGCCGAGCGGCTGGCCGCCGACATGCTGCAGGACGCGCCGGTGCAGATGCTGCTGCCCAGCGGCGAGGTGCTGTTCCAGATCAAGAACACCGAGCGCCCGCACGGCTGGCCGGCGAACAACTTCTTCTACCAGCCGCTGCTGGAGACGGCGCTGGCCGATGGCCTGGCGCGGCACCCGAACGTGACGGTGCGGCGCGGTCGCGAGCTGCTGCGCTTCGAGCAGGATGCGGCAGGCGTCGACGTCGTGCACGTGGCCAGCGAAGGCGCGGGCTACGGCCGGCCGGCCGGCGACGCCCCGCCGGCGCAGGACGAACAGCACGTGCGCGCCCGCTGGCTGGTCGGTGCCGATGGTGGCCGCAGCGTGGTGCGCACGCAGCTGGGCATCGGCATGACCGGCCGGAACTTCCCCAACCCGTGGCTGGTGGTCGACATCAAGGCGAAGAACCCCGAAGACGGCCTGCGCCACCTGCCGTACTTCGACTTCATCTGCGACCCGGCCTGCCCGACGGTGAGCTGCGTGCAGCCGAACGGCCACCACCGCTTCGAGTTCATGCTGATGCCGGGGCAGACGCGCGAGCAGATCGAGCACCCGGACACGGTGCGCCGTCTGCTCAGCAAGTACATCGAGGTCGACAAGTTCGAGGTGCTGCGCAAGCTGGTCTACACCTTCAATGCGCTGATGGCCGAGAAGTGGCGCGACCGGCGCGTGCTGCTGGCCGGTGACGCCGCGCACATGACGCCGCAATTCATTGGCCAGGGCATGAACGCCGGCGTGCGCGACGCCTACAACCTGGCGTGGAAGCTCGACGCGGTGCTGCGCGGCCAGGCCGGCGAGGCGCTGCTCGACAGCTACGAGGCCGAGCGCAGGCCGCATGCCGCGGCGATGACGCGCGAAGGCATCCGCATGAAGGACTTCGTGTCGATGGTCAATCCAGTCGGTACCGTGCTGCGCAACGTGCTGACGCGGCTGCTGACGCGGCTGCCGGGCATCGGCCCCTTCATCTGCCGCGGCGACTTCATCCCCAAGCCGACCTACCGCGCGGGCAGCTACGTCGGCCTGCCGCGCAGTGGCTGGCGTGCGGCCGAGGGCCGGCTGATGCCGCAGCCGCTGCTGCGCGGGCCTGATGGCCGGCGGCAGTTGTTCGACGACCTGGCGGGCGACGGCTTCGTGCTGGTCGGCACCGGCTGCGACCCGCGCGAGGGCCTGGACGATGCGAGCCTGGCGCTGTGGAGGACGCTGGGTGCGCGCTTCGTCGCGGTGTACCCCTTCGGCGGACGGCCGGCCGGCGACGGCGTGGGGCATGCGACGCCCGCCGGGCTGGTCGAGGCCGAGGATCCGGACGGCGCCTTCCACCGCTGGCTGCGCGCCAGCGGTGGCGGGCGCGGATCGGTGGTGGTGCTGCGGCCGGACCGCTTCGTCTTCGCGCTGGTACGGGCCGCGCAGATGCCCGCGACCACGCACGAGCTGGCGCGCCGGCTGCACCGCACCGAGCCCGTTGCGGCAGCCGCCACCGCGCGGCCCGCGGCCGCCCCCGGCTGCATGGAGGCCGCATGACGACGCAGGACAAGACAGCGGCCCTGCCGCCGGCCGCCACGCTGCAGGCCGCCGCCGATGTGCTGCGCCAGGCGCGCGCCACCGGCCAACCGGTCCCGCGCATCTCCGAAAGCCACGGCATCGCCGGCGTCGATGCCGCCTACGCGGTGGCGGCGCTGAACACCCGCGCGCGGCTGGCCGAAGGCCGGCGCATCGTCGGCAAGAAGATCGGCCTGACCTCGCGCGCGGTGCAGCAGCAGCTGGGCGTCGACGAGCCCGACTTCGGCATGCTGTTCGACGACATGGAGCTGCTGGACGGCGACGCGCTGCCCGCGTCGCGGCTGATGCAGCCCAAGGTGGAGGCCGAGCTGGCTTTCGTCGTCGGCCGCGACCTGCGGCACGAGGCGCCGAGCTGGGGCGAGTTCGTCGTCGCGCTGGACTGCGCGCTGCCGGCGATCGAGATCGTCGACAGCGCCATCGCCGACTGGCGCATCACGCTGGTGGACACGGTGGCCGACAACGCGTCGTCGGGCCTGTACGTGCTGGGCCACCGGCCGGTGGCCATCGGCCAGCTGGCGCACAGTGCGCTGGACATGCAGCTGGCGGTGAACGGCCGCGTGCTGTCCAGCGGCAACGGTGCGGCTTGCCTCGGCCACCCGTTGCGCGCCGCGTACTGGCTGGCGCGCACGATGGCCGCACGCGGCGAGCCGCTGCGCGCCGGCGAGCTGGTGCTGTCCGGCGCACTGGGGCCGATGGTGCCGGTGACCGCCGGCGACCGGGTACAGGTGCGCATCGACACCGCGGGCGACTGCGCGCTGCACTTCGAATGATGGGGCGACGATGAACGGCAAACGCCTGGACCGCGGCCTCGCGGACCTGCGCCGCGCCCGCTCGGTGCTGGCAGCGGCGCTGGCGGCGCTGGTGTCGGCGGCGCCCTCATACGCCGCCGACGCCGCGCCGCGGCTGCGCCCCAACATCGTCTTCGTGCTGCTCGACGATGCCGGCTTCAGCGACCTGGGCAGCTACGGCGGCGAGATCGCCACGCCGACGATGGACGCGCTGGCCGCGCAGGGCGTGCGTTTCAGCAACTTCCACACCGCGCCGACCTGCGAGGCCTCGCGCGCGATGCTGCATTCGGGCGTGGACAACCACCTGGCCGGCATGGGCGCGCTGATGCCGGTGATCGCCGAAAGCCAGAAGGGCCAACCCGGCTACGAAGGCTACCTGAGCGACCGCGTGCACAGCCTGGGCGCCCTGATGCGCGACGGCGGCTACGCCACCTACTTTGCCGGCAAGTGGAACCTGGGCTACGGCCTGGAGCGCGGCCCCGGCGCGCGCGGCTGGGACCGCTACCTGGCGCTGGAACAGACGGGGGCCGACAACTTCGAGGCCAAGGTCTGGGCGCCGTTCAACACCGAGGCGGTGTGGTGGCAGGACGGGCGGCGCTTCCACCCGCCCAAGGACTTCTTTTCCAGCAGCGCCTATGCGGACGCGCTGATGCGCTACATCGACGAGGGCCGCAGCGCCGGGGGTGGCGGCAAGCCCTTCCTGGCGATGCTGTCGCTGCAGGCGGTGCACGCGCCGCTGCAGGCGCCGCGCGCCGACATCGAGCGTTATGCGCAGCGCTACCAGGCCGGCTGGGACCGCATCCGCGCCGAGCGCTACCGGCGCCAGGTGCAGATGGGCCTGATGCCCGCCGGCCTGACGCTGCCGCGCGTGCCGGCCGCGCTGGGTTTCCCGCACCTGCGCGCCGACGCCGACTGGAACCGCCTCGGCGCCGACGAACAGCGCGACATGGCACAGCGCATGGCCGTCTACGCCGGCATGCTGGACCACGCCGACCGGCAGATCGGCCGGCTGCGCGAGCACCTGCGGCGCATCGGCGAGCTCGAGCGCACGGTGTTCGTGGTCATGTCGGACAACGGCGCCGACTTCACCGACGTGTCGCGGGTGAACCTGCCGTTCCGCGCCTGGTACCGCTGGCACTACCCGGCCGGCGACGGCGCGATGGGCGGGCCGGGCAGCTTCGTGCACTACGGGCCGTACTGGGCCGAGGTGTCGAACACGCCGCTGGCGCAGATCAAGGGCTCGCCGGGCGAAGGCGGCATGCGCGTGCCCTTCATCCTGAGCCTGCCGCCGGCGTTGAAGGCGGGCATCGCCGACGGCAGCATCGCGCCGGCCTTCGCGTGGGTCACCGACGTGCTGCCGACGCTGCTGGAGCTGGCGGGCATCGAGCTGCCGGCCGCATCGGCCGAGCGCCATCGCCCCAGCGGCAAGAGCCTGCTGCCCTACCTGCGCGGCGAGGCCGGGCGCGTGCACGCCGCCGACGAGGCCATCGGCTTCGAGAGCCTTGGCGCGCAGGCGCTGTTCCGCGGCGACTGGAAGCTGCAGCGCATGGGCAGCCCCTACGACGGCCAATGGCGACTGTTCGACCTGCGCGACGACCCCGTCGAAAGCCGCGACCTGTCGACGGCCCGGCCCGAGCTGATGCAGCAAATGCTGGCCGAGGTGGCGGCCTACGACCGGGCCAATGGCGTGGTCATGCCGGAGGCCGGCTACGACCCCATCAGGCAACTGCTGCGCAACAACTGGCCCGTGCTGCTGAAGCAGCTCTGGCTGCTGCCGGCAGCGCTGCTGGGCGTCCTGGCGCTGCTGGGGGCGTGGGCGTGGCGCCGCAGGCGTCGGCGCGCACTGGCGCGCGCGATATCTCAACCATCCACCGCTGAAGGTCAGACATGAACCCCATCCGAACAGAGCACGAACTGAGCCCCAAGGACGCGGCGGCGGTCGAGGCGATCCGGCAGCAGTCGAGCCCCTTCAAGGGCACGATGACCGGCCCCGAAGCCCGGCCGGGCTACGACGCCATCATCGAGGCAGTGCCGTGGGCCGATGCGGTGAGCTACGAAGAAGCGGTGCTGGGCGGCGTGAGCGGCATGTGGTGTCGGGCGCCGTCGGCCCGCGGCGATGCGGCCATCCTCTATCTCCACGGCGGCGGCTACATGATGGGGTCGGCGCGCGCCTACCGTCATTTCGCAGGCCAGTTTGCCGCGAGAACAGGCGTCGCAGCCTTCGTGCCGGACTATCCGCTGGCGCCGGAGCGGCCTTTCCCGGCCGCCGTCGACGCCGCGCAGGCGGCATGGCGCGGCCTGGTCGCGCAAGGGGTGAGCGCCATCGCGCTGGTGGGCGACTCCGCCGGTGGCGGGCTCGCGCTGGTGACGTTGGCGACACTGCAGGCCGAGACGACCGCCGCCCGGGCGTCGGCGCCGCGCTGCTGCGTGGCCATGTCGCCGTGGACCGACCTGGCGCTGACCGGCGCCAGCCTGGAGACGCGGGCCGACGAGGAGCTGTACCTCAGCAAGGCCATGCTGCAGGCCTGTGCCCGACACTACCTCGGTGCTGGTGACCGACACACCCCGACCGCGTCGCCGCTGTACGGTGCGCTCGGCGGCCTGCCACCTACGCAGCTGCACGTGGGCACCAGCGAAGTGCTGCTCGACGATGCGCTGCGCTACGCCGAGCGTGCGCAAGTCCAAGGCGGCAACGCCGAAGTCCACGTCTGGCAGGGCATGCCGCATGTGTTCCCGACCAGCATCGGCGCGCTCGACGCGGCCGAAGAGGCCATGACGATCATGGCCGGCTTCGTGCGCAAGCACATGCAAAGCTAGACCCGTGCAACGACCCAGGTGCCTTCAAATGTCGCTTTCAGTTCGCTGGCTCGCGCGCTTCGCTGCCCTTTGGCTGGTTTCAGCCTTCATGACCGTCGCCGCCGCTCAGACGGCGCTTCGTCCCAACATCGTGCTCATCGTCTCCGACGACCAGGGTTGGAAGGACGTGGGCTTCCACGGCTCGGACATCGCCACGCCCCACCTCGACAAGCTGGCCGCCGGCGGCGCGCGGCTCGAAGCCTTCTACGCGCAGCCGATGTGCACGCCCACGCGGGCGGCGCTGATGACCGGCCGCTACCCGCACCGCTACGGGCTGCAGACGCTGGTCATTCCGTCCAACGCCCGCTACGGGTTGCCCACCGACGAGAAGCTGCTGCCCGCGGTGCTGCGCGAGGCCGGCTACCGCAGCGCCATCTTCGGCAAGTGGCACCTGGGCCATGCCGATCGCAAGTACTGGCCGCTGCAGCGCGGCTTCGACCGGCAGTACGGCGCGCTGCTCGGCGAGATCGACTACTTCACCCACAGCGCACACGGCGTGCGCGACTGGTTCCGCCAGGAGAAGCCGCTGAAGCAGACCGGCTACGCCACCGAGCTGATCGGCGACGAGGCCGTGGGCTGGCTGCGCCAGCAGCGGGCCGGGCAGCCCTTCTTCATGTACCTGGCCTTCACCGCGCCGCATGCGCCCTACCAGGCGCCGCAGCGGCTGCTGCAACGCTATGCGCACATCGCCGATCCGTCGCGGCGGGCCTACGCGGCGATGATCGCTTCGATGGACGAACAGATCGGCCGCGTCGTTGCCGCGCTGGACGCCCAGGGCCTGCGCGACAACACGCTGATCGTCTTCCAGAGCGACAACGGTGGCACGCGCGATGCGCGCTTCACCGGCGAGGTGGACATGTCCGGTGCCACCATGCCGGCCGACAACGGCCCCTGGCGCGGCGGCAAGGGCTCGCTGTACGAAGGCGGCGTGCGCGTGGTGGCGCTGGCCAACTGGCCGGGCCGCATCCCGGCCGGCGCGGTGGTGGACGCGCCGATGCATGCGGTGGACCTGCTGCCCACCTTTGCCGCACTGGCGGGGGCGCCGTTGACCGGCACCCAGCCGCTGGACGGCGTCAACCAGTGGGCCGCCATCGCCGAAGGCCAGCCTTCGGCGCGCAGCGAGGTGGTGATCGACGTGGAACCCTTCCGCGCCGCGCTGCGCGAGGGCGACTGGAAGCTCGTCTGGGCGGCCACGCTGCCGTCGCGCGTGGAGCTGTACGACCTGAAGGCCGACCCGGGCGAGAAGAACGACCTGGCCGCGAAGGAGCCCGAGCGGGTGGCGCGTCTGCAGGCCAAACTGCAGGCGCAGGCCAAGGCGGCGGCGCCGCCGCTGCTGTTCAAGGAAACGCTGGGCGTGGTCAAGCCGGCGCTGTTCGGCGCGGTGGCGTTGCCGGACCACGCCCGGCCGGCGGCCGGGCAGCCCTGAACCGCATGGCCGCGCGCTGCCGCCGCGTTACAGTCGGCGCACGCCGCGCGGGGTTCGCGGCAAGGGACCGCCCGATGCCCACGAAGATCGCGCTTTGGATCGGCAGCCTCGCCGTGCTGGCCGGCTGCGCGCCCGACCAGTTCAGCAACGTCAAGGCCACCGGCTTCAATGCCTTCGTCGACCAGGCCGCCGACGAGTGCGCGCCGCTGCAGGTCGGCCCGATGGTGATCACGCGCAACTACTATCCGCCCAACTACGCCGAAGCGCAGTACGGCGTGTGGCTCGACCAGACCTCGAACCTGTACTACAAGCGCCAGTCCCCCGAGGCCTACATCGAGAACATCGGCAACCTGTTCCCGGGCGAGCGCACCGCCGTTGCGACGCGCTGCCTGGTCTCGAAGCTGCCGCCGCCCGAGCAGCGGCCGAGCGCCCCGCGCTGACCTCCGCCGGCGCCCGCCGCGCCGGCGGGCACTACAGCATCCAGTCGATCGGCAGGCCGGACAGCAGGCTCAGCGTCGCACG
This sequence comes from Burkholderiales bacterium, assembly GCA_017302495.1. Taxonomy (GTDB): domain Bacteria; phylum Pseudomonadota; class Gammaproteobacteria; order Burkholderiales; family Burkholderiaceae_C; genus Rubrivivax. The sequence goes on along the minus strand of JAFLDG010000113.1, from coordinate 1,438 downwards.
CTGCAGCCACGTCGTCTCGGGGTCCTCGCGGTGGCGTTTCTCCGCCCCGCCGGCGTTGCGCTCGACCCACTCGATGCCGTCGTCGTCGGGCCCCAGCCGCAGTTCGTAGGCCACCGCGGGCAGCACCTCGTCGAAAGCCTGCAGCATCGCGCGCGCGATCGCGGGGCTGTCGATCACGACGCCCATCTCGGTGTTGAGCCGCGCCGAGCGCTGGTCGAAGTTGAACGAGCCGATGAAGATGCGCCGCTCGTCCACGCCGTAGGTCTTGGCGTGCAGGCCGGCCACCTTGCCGGCGCCGAAGCGGCCGCGCACCTTCAGCGTCTCCAGCGCCGCTTCGGCGACGCTCGGCCGCAGCTCGTACAGCCGGACGCCGGCGCGCAGCAGCTCGACCCGGCGCTTCATGTAGCCGGCGTGCACGATGCGCTCGTCCGACGAGGCCAGCGAGTTCGTCAGCACGCGCACCTGCACGCCGCTGCGGGCCAGCGCTGCGAGTGCGGCCGTGCCCTCCTCGCCCGGCACGAAGTACGGCGACACGATGCCGATGCTGTGCTCGGGCCGGCCCATCGCCTGCACCAGCGCCGGGAACAGCAGCACGTCCTCGCGCTGCCCGCCGGTGTCCAGCGTCTTGGCCGGGTCGTCGGACAGCACACGCGCCGGCGCCCATTGCAGCGCCAGCCGCCGCTCGAGCAGGTCGTGCACCAGCGGCGATTCGCGCACCGCCTCGATGTAGCGCCGGGCCGCCGGGTCGGCCCGGGTGGCAGCGAAGCGGGCCTCCAGCGCCGCTGCGGCACCGGCCGGCGGCGCGCCGACGAAAGGCGCTGCCGGGTAGGCCGATGCGCTGTTCCAGTAGCGGTCGAACTCGGTCCCGACCTGGCCGACCATCGGGCCGATGCCCATCACGTCGATGTCGGCGAAGCCGATCGCGCCCTCCGCGCCGAAGTACTCGTTGGCGATGTTGCGGCCGCCGATGACCGTGACCTGGTGGTCGACGGTGAACGACTTGTTGTGCATGCGCCGGTTCAGGCGGCCGAAGTCCGACAGGTAGGCCAGCGTGCGCGGCCCGCTGCGCTGCACGAAGGGGTTGTACAGCCGCACCTCGATCTGCGGGTGCGCGTCGAGCGTGGCCAGCACCGGGTCCAGCCCGGCCAGGTTGGCGTCGTCGAGCAGCATGCGCACGCGCACGCCGCGGTTGGCCGCGTCCCACAGCGCCTGCCACAGCAGCGTGCCGACCACGTCGGCGTGCCAGAGGAAGTACTGCACGTCGATCGTGCGCTCGGCCGCCGCCGCCAGCAGCGCGCGGGCGGCGAAGGCTTCGTACGGGTCCTCCAGCAGATGCAGCCCCGACTGGCCGGGCGGCGCGGCCGCCACGTCCGGCGCGACGATGCGGCCGAGCCGCGTGCCGGCGGTGTCGGTGAGCACGACGCTGGGCTCGCGCGCC
>JAFLDG010000112.1 GCA_017302495.1 Burkholderiales bacterium | reverse complement strand
ACGGACTACCGCGGCGTCTCGGCGCCGAACGCCGACACGCTGTACTCGATCGCCTGGGTCGACCTGAAGGAGCCGCAGGTCTTCAGCCACCCCGACATGGGCAAGCGCTACTACCTGTTCCCGATGGTCGACCTGTGGATGTCGATCTTCAAGAGCCCGGGCACGCGCACCACCGGGCAAAAGGCGCAGAACTTCCTGCTCACCGGCCCCGGCTGGAAGGGCGAGGTGCCGAAGGGCCTGACGCACATCCCGGTGGCCACGCGCTACATGGTGATCCTCGGTCGGCTGTATGCCGACGGCACCGAGGCCGACTACAAGGCCACCAACGCGCTGCAGGCGCAGCTGAAGATCACGCCGCTCGCGGCCTGGGGCAAGCCCTTCACGCCGAAGGCGCCGCCGGTGGACCCGAACCCCGGCATCTCGATGACCGACAAGCCGCAGGCGGTGATCCTGAACATGGGCGTCGACGGCTACTTCAACTGGATGAGCAAGGCGATGTGCGAGAACGCGCCCGCCTATGCCGCCGACGCGCCGGCGCTGGCGCGCTTCGCGAAGATCGGCTTCGAGCCCTGCAAGCCCTTCGCCGTGGCCAAGCTCGACGCCGCGGCGCAGGCGGCGCTGAAGGATCTGCCGAAGGCCGGGCTCGACAAGCTCGTCGCCAACCAGAAGAACATGGGCATCATGGTCGACGGCTGGACCATCACCAAGGGCCTGGGCCAGTACGGCACCGACTACCTGAAGCGCGCGGTGGTGGCGGCCTTCGGCTGGCCGGCCAACCTGCAGGACGACGCGGTCTATCCCTACACCTTCGTCGACAGCCAGGGCCAGACGCTGAACGGCGCCCACAAGTACACGCTGACCTTCGCCAAGGGCTCGACGCCGCCGGTCAACGCCTTCTGGTCGATCACGATGTACATGATCGACCAGGGCTGGTGGTTCGTGCCGAACCCGCTGAACAAGTTCACCGTCAGCCCGCGCAACAAGTTGAAGGCCAACCCCGACGGCTCGATCACGCTGTACTTCCAGCACGAATCGCCGGGCAAGGACAAGGAAGCCAACTGGCTGCCGGCGCCGAAGGGCGACTTCATCCCGATGCTGCGCATGTACTGGCCGAAGGAGAAGCCGCCGACGATCCTGGACGGCAGCTGGGCGCCGCCGAAGGTGCAGAAGGTGGGCTGAAGCCTGCCGCAACGCAACCGATGCCGCCGCCGCGGCGGCCCTCCCGGGCAGAGGAGTTCTCTGCCGTCTTCAACCCGAGGAATTCATCATGGCTCTGCCTTCCGTCACCCACGACCAGCGCCGCCTGCTCTGCCTGAACTGGAACGAACTGCCCGTGCTGAAGGGCGCGCTCGGCCCGGGCGTGGACATCCAGCCGCTGTACATGGACCCCGAGAACGGCCACTTCGCGATGCGCGCGGTCTTCGGCCCGGGCGTGACGCTGCCCAACCACTTCCACACCGGCGCGGTGCATGCGTTCACGCTGCGCGGCAAGTGGTACTACACCCAGTTCGCCGATCAGCCGCAGACCGCCGGCATGTACCTGTACGAGCCGGGCGGGTCGATCCACCAGTTCCGCACGCCCGAGGACAACACCGAGCCGACCGAAGCGGTGTTCGTGGTCACCGGCGCCAACGTCAACTACGACGAGAAGGACGAGTACCACAGCCTGCTCGACGTGGGCTGGATCATGATGGTCTCCGGCGAGCTGGCCAAGGCGCAGGGCCACGGCAAGGCGAAGTACATCCTCGCGCGCGGCGCCGAGTTCACCGCCTGACGCTGCCCCGGCGCCTTGCGCGCCGGGCCCCGACAAGAAGCCCGAAGAGGCCGGAGGAGACATGAGCAGGACCGCCGTCGCGGTGCTGGCTGCGGTGTTCGCCGCGGCGGCGCCGGCTGCACCCACGCCGGAACAACTGGCGCGGCTCGGCAACGACCTGACCCCGGTCGGTGCCGAGCGCGCCGGCAACGCCGACGGCAGCATCCCGCCGTGGACCGGCGGGCTGCCGCAGAAACCGATCGACGAGGCGGTGGGCTACGTCGACCCGTACTCCGACGACAAGACCCTGTTCACGATCAGCGCGGCCAACGCCGGGCAGTACCGCGACAAGCTCTCGCCGGGGCAGCTGGCGCTGCTGGCCGCGTACCCCGACAGCTTCCGCATGCACGTCTACCCGACGCGGCGCAGCGCCGCGTGGCCGCAGGCGGTGCTCGACGAGGTGAAGAAGCAGGCCCCGCTGGCGCGCAGCGAAGGCGACCGGCTGCTCGACGTGGGCAGGAGCGCGGTGCCCTTCCCGATCCCCGACGAGGCACGGCAGGTGATGTGGAACCACGTGCTGCGCTGGCGCGGCGGGTCGGTCAACCGCACCTTCACCTGGTTCCCGGTGGCGGCCAACGGGCGCTCGTTCACGGTGCGCGTCAACGACACCTTCGCCTTCGACCAGCAGGGCTACATGAACGAGACGCGGCCGAACCGGCTGCTCAACCTGCGCGGCACCTACCTCGCTCCGGCGGCGATCGAAGGGCAGATGACGCTGGTGTGGGAGCCGATCGACCCGGTCGCGCGCAGCCGCGACACCTGGGCCTTCGACACGCGCTGGCAGCGCGTGCGCCGCGTGCCGAGCCTGTCGCACGACGACGTCGACCCGCGCACGCAGGGCATGCGCCTGTCCGACCAGTACGACGGCTGGAACGGCGCGCCCGACCGCTACGACTGGAAGCTCGCCGGCAAGCGCGAGATGTACATCCAGTACAACGCCTACAAGCTGTCGGACAAGACGCTGCGCTACCGCGACATCCTGCAGCCCGGCCACCCCAACCCCGAGCTGCTGCGCTACGAGCTGCACCGCGTCTGGGTGGTCGAAGCCACGCTGCGCCCCGGCGCGCGGCACCGCTACCCGAAGCGCACCTTCTACCTCGACGAGGACACCTGGCAGGTGGTGGCCGAGGACGCGTACAACGCCGCCGGCGAGCTGTGGCGCGTGGGCGACCACTCGACGATGCAGTTCTACGACGTGCTGGTGCCGTGGTACCGCGCGACCACGCACCTGGACCTGATCGCGCGTTCGTACCTGATCAGCTTCCTCGACAACGAGGAGCGCCAGCCCTGGCGCTTCGGCTGGATCGGCGACATCGTCGACTTCCTGCCGAGCAACCTGCGCCGGCTGGGTACGCGTTGAGGGTGCCGGCGATGAGCGGCTTCGTTCACCCGTCCGTGCTGCGCCACCTGGCTGCGGCGGCCGCGCTGGCCGGCGCGGCGCCGGCCTTCGGGCTGGGCTTCGTCATCGACGACGACCTGCGCGGCGCCTGGAACAACGTCATCACCGTCGGCGCCGGCGTGCGCATGCGCAACCCCGACGCCGCGCTGATCGGCTTCAACAACGCCAACCAGTACCCCGGTGCGTCGTCGCCGGTGGCGGTGGGCGACGACGGCAATCTCAACTACCGCAAGGGCGACGTGGTCAGCGCACCCGTCGCCTGGCTCAGCGACTTCGAGCTGCGGTACCGCAACCAGTACGGCGTGTTCATCCGCGCGCGCGCCTGGTACGACGTCGAGCTGAACAAGGGCGGCGTGCCGCACGGCCACATCAACAATGGCTACGTGCCCGGCGCGCGGCTCAGCGACGCCAACATGTACCGCGCCGAGCAGTTCGACGGCGTGCAGCTGCTCGACGCCTACGTCTGGGGCAACTGGGACCTGGGCGACAACCGCTTCAGCGCGCGCCTGGGGCGGCAGGTGGTCAACTGGGGCGAGAGCCTGCTCTACACCGGCATCAACGCCTTCAACCCGGTGAACCTGGCGGCGCTCGGCCGCGCCGGCAGCCGGCCCGAGGAGGCGCTGATCCCGGTGGGGCGGCTGTGGGGCTCGTTCATCACCCGCGAGGGGCTGAACATCGAGGCCTTCTACACCTACGACTGGGAACGCAGCACCTTCCCGCCCTGCGGCACGATCGGCGGGCTGATCGACTCGCAGGGCAACCGCGGCTGCTTCGGCGCCAACGTCGCGATCCCGCTGCCCGACCGCGCGCAGTACGCGCTCGGCATCTGGGCGCCGGTGAACCCGCCGATCGACGGCAAGAAGAGCGGGCAGTGGGGCGTGGCCGCGCGCTGGTTCGTCGAACCGCTGAACACCGAGTTCGGCGTGTACTACACGCGCTTCAACGCCACGCTGCCCACCGCCAACTTCATCCCGAAGGACCCGAACAGCAAGGTCGGCGTGGCGCTGCAGAACGAGTACGGCAACGGCGTGCAGGCGGCGGCCGTCAGCGCCACCACCGGCTTCGCCAACGCCGCGCTGTCGGCCGAACTGAGCACCTTCTTCGGCCTGCCGGTGCAGCGCAACTTCCCGACGCTGATCCAGGGCGCGGTCGGCCAGGGCGGGCCCTATGCGGCCGCGGCGGCGCTGGGGCCCGGGGCTTCGTACGCCGGGCAGATCGAGGTCAACCGCACCCAGCTGCTGCTCGGCGGGCGCTTCAACCTGCAGCCCACGCTCGGCCTGGCCGACGCGCTGCTCACCGCCGAGGTCGCGCTGCAATGGGCGCCCGACCTGCCCGGCACCGACGTCGAGCGCATCGGCCGCAACCCGAACTTCGGCACCGCCACCTACAACGGGGTGTGCCAGGGCGGCTTCAACGCCTGCGCGGTCGACGGCTTCGCGACCTCGTTCAACTGGGGCTACCGGCTGGCGCTGCAGTTCTCGCTGCCGCGGCCGACCAGCGGGCTGGACCTGATCCCGGTGCTGCTGTGGTCGCAGGACGTGCAGGGCTACGCCGTCGACGGCTCGATGGTCGAGGGGCGGTACATCGGCGGCGTGCTGCTGCGCGCGGTCTACCAGTCGTTCCTGTTCGCCGAGATCGGCGCGACCTTCATCCGCAACGACACGCCCTACGACGGCATCCGCGACCGCAGCGCCTATGCGATCGGGGTGGGCGTGCGCTTCTGAAACCGATGACTTCCCCGAACCACCCGCGCGCAAGCGCAAGACCGCGGCACGCTGAGCCGAACAGGAGACCCCGATGCTGCCGAAGCTGGATGTGAGGACGCTGAACCTGGCGGTGGACCGGCTGCTGGAAAAGACCACCAACCCGCGCCACCGGTTCCTGCTGGCCGCATACGCCCGCCATCGCCTGCTGGAAGTGGCCGGCCGCTACAAGGAGATCTTCGCGCCCGACATGACGGTGCCCGAGCCCGTGTACCACTTCGACCTGATGGGGGCGAAGATCGTCGCCCGAGGCCGCGCGCAGGTGGAGGGGCTTTATCGCATGTGGGCGCAGACCCACCAAAGCGTCTTCTACATCGAGAGCGAGGAGATCGCGGTTGCCGACCATTTCGTGTCGTCGGTGACCACCGGTTACCAGCAGGTGTCGGGCAAGGCCATCCGGGAATCGAAGCTGATGTCGTACCTGCCAAGCGGCATCGTCAGGAGGCTGCTGGCGCATGCCCTGTCCAAGCAGACCCATGCCGCCGACGAGAATGACATGTACCTGTTCCACGCGAAGGGCGTGCAGATGATCTGGCCTTACGACGACCAGGGCCGCCTGATCGGCGAGGATGTGTGGGAGCCCGAACACGACTCGGCCGGGTTCATCAAGCTCGACCCGAAGGACGTGCTGACGACTGCGGAGGCGGGCCGGCTGCTGTCGCCGCTGATCAAGCCGCTGCCGCCGTACCCCGCGGCCGCGCCGGGCGCCACCGCCAGGCGTGCCCGCAGGGTGGCTGCCTGACAACGCCGGAGAGCCTGCAGATGAGCAAGAACATACCGCCGCTGGACCTGATGTTCCTGTTGACCGAGACGGCCGACAGCCCCAAGCACGTCAGTGCGCTGCTCACCTTCGACGCCCCCGAAGGCGGCAGCGCCGAGGCGGTGCGCGAGATCGTCGCCGCCTACCGCGCGGCGCAGCCGGTGCCGCCCTTCACCTGGGTGGCGGACTTCGCGCCCGCCGGGTTGCCGCGCTGGACCGGCGCGCCGGCGGTGGAGCTGCGCCGGCACGTGCACCACCTGCTGCTGCCGGCCGGCGCCGACCGCGACGAGCTGGACAGCCTGCTGCAGAGCCTGCACGAGAGCATGCTCGACCGCAGCCGCCCCGGCTTCGACCTGTACTTCATCGAAGGGCTGCCGGGCGGCGGCTTCGCGCTGTTCGTCAAGCTGCACCATGCGATCGTCGACGGCGCGTCGGCGATGGCGCTGCTGCTGGCCAGCATGGCCGACAGCGCGGCCGAGCGGCGCATCCAGCCCTTCTTCGCGCTGCAGCTGTCGGCGCCCAAGCCGCGAGCGCCCAAGGCGCTGACCGAGCGGCTGATGGCGCTGCAGAAGACCGCGCGCGTGCAGGGCGCGGCCGCGGCCGGCCTGTACGTCGGCCTGGTGCGCAAGGGCATCGGCCGCCTGCTCGGCGCCGCGCGCGCGGGCAGCGAGCCCTTCGCCGCGGTGGCGCGCACGCCGCTGAACGCGACCATCCGCACCTCGCGCTCGATCGCCACGCTGTCGCTGCCGATCGACGAGATGCGCGCCGCCGGCAAGGCCTTCGGCGGCACCTTGAACGACGTGGCCGTGACCATCGTCGACGCCGGCCTGCACCGCTACCTGGAACACATCGGCCAGCCGGTGATGCGCGAGCTGGTGGCGATGTGCCCGGTGTCGCTGCGCGAGCCGGGCGACAAGGAGGCGACGACCAAGGTCTCGGCGCTGTTCGCGCCGCTGGCCGCGGCGACGGCGCCGGTGGGCGAGCGCATGCAGCAGGTGATCAAGGGCATTGCCGGCGCCAAGGCCGAGCTCGGCGCGATGTCCAAGGACGCGGCGATGCTGTACGCGATCGCCGCCTTCGGCTTCGCCGAGGCCGAGGCCGAGCTGGCGCGGTTGCGCCGCTCGCTGGCGCGGCCGGTGGCGAACTTCGTGCTGTCCAACGTGCCCGGCAGCCCGAAGCCGCTGTACCTGAATGGCGCGCGTCTGACCGGCATGTACCCGATCTCGTCGATTGCCGGCGGCATGGGGCTGAACGTCACGCTGGCCTCGTACGCCGGGTCGATGGACTTCGGCTTCGTCGGCAACGGCGTGGCGCTGCCGCACCTGTCGGAGCTGGCGCGCTTCACGCGCGAGGCCTTCGACGAGCTGAAGGCGGCGGCGGCCAAGCGGGTGCCGCCCGATGCGGCCGCGGCGGGCGACGCGGCCGGCAAGACGGCCACGAAGCCGGCGAAGAAGGCGGCGCGCAAGGCGCCCAAGGCCGCGGCCAAGTCGGCGCCCCAAGCCGCAACCAAAGCGCGCCGCGCACCGAAACGCGCGGCGCAGCGCTGAACCGACCCCAGGAGACGATGCATGGCGAAGAAGACGAATGCCGCGGCAGCCGCGCCGCAGCCGGGTTTCAACCCGGCGGCGTCGATGTTCGAGGTGGCGCAGCAGCTGCGCCGCTGGACCGACAACGTGCTCGGCATCGCCGGCAGCGCCGGCGAGCTGTCGCTGAACCTGGCGCAGGCACGCGCCAGTGAGCCGCAGCAGCAGCAGAAGCTCGAGAAGGCCGGCTCGATGCTGCGCCAGGCACGCGAATCCGCCGGTTTGACGCTGAAGGAGCTGAGCGAGGCGGTCGCCATCGCCGACCCGCGCCTGCTCGAGCAGGCCGAGGTCGGCAAGGCGGCGCTGCCGATGGAGGTGATCCTGCGCCTGGCCGGCGTGCTCGGCCGGCGCGACCCGGTGCCGTTCGCGATGAAGCTCGCGCGCACCTACAACCCGCAGCTGTGGAAGGCGCTCGACGCTTTGGGCATCGGCAGCCTGGTGGCGCTGGCCGGGCGCGAGCGCGAACTGGCCAACCTGTACCGCGGCAACGACGACGCGCGGCGCCTGAACGACGCCGACTTCGCCGACGTGCTCGCCTTCACCAAGACCGCCTTCGACATGGCGGTGAAGTTCCGCGTCGGCACGCCGGCACAGCGCTCGGCCAAGCGCGCCAAGGGAGCCGCATCGTGACGGCCGCCAAGCGCGCGCGCGCCGCGCCCGAGGCATCGCCCGCGGCCCAGCGGCCCGCGCGCAAGGCCGCCGCCGCAGCGCCGGCGCGCAGGCGCTCGGCGCCGGCGCCGGCGCCGGCACCGGCACCGGCACCGGCACCGGCGGTCGACCCGGCCGAAGCGGCGTCGCTGAGCGAGCTGCTGTCGCGCCTGGGCAAGCTCGAGCTGGCCGGCCTGGCGGGGCGGCTGGTGAGCGGCTGGCGCACCGACCTGGAGGTCATCGTCGAGGCCAACAAGAAGTCCTACGCCGGGCTGCAGGAGATGGTCGCCCGGCAGATGGCGCAGCTGAAGGAGCGCGTCGGCGAGGTGCAGGCGGTGGCCAAGGTGATGTCGGTCATCGGGCCGAAGGAAAGCGCGCGCCACCTCGACGACCTGGCGCTGGCCAGCGTGGAGATGGCGCTGGCCGACGTGCGCGAACTGGCCGAAGCCGCGGCGAAATCGCAGCGCGAGGCCTTCGAGCTGGTGCACCAGCGCGTCAGCGCCAACATCGAGGAAGTGCAGCGCCTGCTGCGCAAGTGAAGCAAGGAGCAACGGACATGAGCAACAGACACTGGCAAGCCAGCTACGGCAGCATGCCGCACGAGATCGACGCCGACGCGTACCCGTCGGTGACGGCGATGCTGGACGAGGCGATGAAGAAGTTCGCCGACCGGCCGGCGTTCCGCTGCGCGGGCTGCACGCTGAGCTTCGCCGACGTCGACCGCCTGTCGCGCGACTTCGCCGCCTACCTGCAGAACCGGCTCGGCGTTCAGCGCGGCGACCGCATCGCGGTGATGACGCCGAACCTGCTCGCCTTCCCGATCGCCTTCCTCGGCATCGTGCGCGCCGGCGCGGCGCAGGTGAACGTCAACCCGCTGTACACGCCGCACGAGCTGGAGCACCAGCTCAACGACGCCGGGGTCGAGACCATCGTCGTCTTCAGCGGCGTGTCGGGCACGGTGGCTGCGGTCAAGGACAAGACCCGGCTGAAGACCGTCATCACGCACGGCGTCGGCGACGGCAGCGGCAAGGTGCTGCCCAGCCCGCCGGTGCACGAGCAGCTGGCCGGCAGCACCACGCTCGCCGATGCGCTGGCCGAGGGCGCGAAGCTGCCCTTCACGCCGGTGGCGCTGAACGGTGACGACCTGCTGTTCCTGCAGTACACCGGCGGCACCACGGGCCTGTCGAAGGGCGCGGCGCTGTCGCACCGCAACCTGGTCGCCAACGTGCAGCAGTTCAAGGCCTTCATGCCGGCCGAGATGCTGGAGCAGCCGCAGGTCATCGTCACCGCGATCCCGCTGTACCACGTGTTCGCGCTGATGGTGAACTTCATCAGCTTCTTCTCGATCGGCGCCGACGACTGGCTGGTGCCGAACCCGCGCGACTTCGACGCCTTCATCGACACGCTGAAGGCGGCGCGGCCGACCGTGTTCACCGGCGTCAACACGCTCTTCGCCGGTCTGACCGCGCACCCGCGCGGGCGTGAGGTCGACTGGTCGCGGCTGAGATTGGCCGGCGGCGGCGGCGCGGCGGTGATGAGCGCGGTGTCGGACAAGTGGAAGGCGATGACCGGGATCATCATCCACGAGGGCTACGGCCTGAGCGAGACCAGCCCGGTGGTCAGCTTCAACCCGATGACGGTGCGCGAGTTCAGCGGCACCACCGGGCTGCCGATGCCGTCCACCGACGTCAAGCTGCTCGACGACAACGGCAACGAAGTCGGCCTGGGCGAACCCGGCGAGATCGTCGTCAAGGGCCCGCAGGTGATGAAGGGCTACTGGAACAAGCCCGAGGCCAACGCCGCCGCGTTCACCGCCGACGGCTACTTCCGGACCGGCGACGTGGGGGTGTTCGACGCGCGCGGCTACCTGAAGATCGTCGACCGCAAGAAGGACATGATCATCGTCTCGGGCTTCAACGTCTACCCGAACGAGATCGAGGACGTGGCTACCGCCTGCCCGGGCGTGGCCGAATGCGCCTGCGTCGGCGTGCCCGACGAGAAGTCGGGCGAGGCGGTGAAGCTGTTCGTCGTCAAGTCGCCGGGCGCGGCGCTGACGGCCGACGAGGTGATCGCCTTCTGCCGCGAGCGGCTCACCGGCTACAAGACGCCGCGGCTGGTCAGCTTCATCGAGGCGCTGCCGAAGTCGAACGTGGGCAAGATCCTGCGCCGCGAGCTGCGCGACCTGAAGTAGCGCAGCGCAGCCGGGTGGGCCGGCTGGGCAACGCGTGACACCGGGGGCGCGCTCGGGCAAATGTGGCGTCGCCACTTTGCCCGACCCCCTCCGGGGTCGGGCCGGGTGCGGCCTCGCCCTGGGCGCTCAGAACACGCCGAGCGCGAGCCCCGCGGCGAGCGCCGCGCCGGCCTCGCGGCAGCGTGCGAGATCGGCTTCGGCGATGACCTTCGGCGCCAGGATCGCCTCCGGCGTCTGCGCGTGCGTGCAGACGATCAGCGCCGGCATAGCCTCTTTCAGCCGCCAGCCGGTGCAGATCCGCTCGATCTGCCGCACTGCGCCGCTGCCGTCGCTGCCGGCGCAGACCATCACCGCGTAGGGCCGGCCCTCGATGCGGCCGAGCGCCGGGTAGTAGCAGCGGTCGAAGAAGTCCTTCATCAGCCCGGCCATCGACGCCAGGTTCTCCGGTGTCGCGAACAGGCAGCCGTCGGCGGCGAGCAGGTCGTCGGGGCCGGCCTGCGGCGCCGGGAGCACGACCACCCGCACGCCGTCTTCGCCGCGCGCACCGGCGGCCGCGGCTTCGGCCATCTGCCGCGTGCCGCCGGTCATCGACTGCCAGACGATCAGCAGCGTCTTCACCGCGGCTTCACAGCTGCCGGTTGCGCGCCAGCGGCGGGTTCTTCGCGAAGTAGCGGCGGATGCCGCCGGCCAGGGCCTCGACCAGTTGCGCCTGGTAGGCCGGGTCGCGCAGCCGCTGCTCTTCCTCCGGGTTCGAGATGAAGGCGGTCTCGACCAGGATGCTCGGCACGTCCGGTGCCTTCAGCACCGCGAACCCGGCCTGCTCGACGCGGCGCTTGTGCAGCCGGCCGACCTGCCCGAGCGGGCCCAGCACCTCGGCGCCGAGCTTCAGGCTGTCCTTGATCTGCGCGCTGGTGCTCATGTCGAACATCGCGCGCATCACCTGCGCGTCGCGCACCGCGCGGACGTTCAAGCCCCCGACCAGATCGGCCTGGTTCTCGCGGTTCGCGAGCCAGCGCGCGGCGCTGCTGCTGGCGCCGGTCTCGCTGAGCGCGAACACGCTCGCGCCGCGCGCCTCGGGCGTGAAGAACGCGTCGGCGTGGATCGACACGAACAGGTCGGCCTGCACCCGGCGCGCCTTGCGCACGCGTTCGTGCAGCGGCACGAAGAAGTCGGCGTCGCGCGTCATCAGCACGCGCACGTTCGGCTGGGCGTTGAGCTTGTCGCGCAGCTGCAGCGCGATCTGCAGCACCACGTCCTTCTCGCGCGTGCCGGCCGGGCCGATCGCGCCGGGATCCTCGCCGCCGTGGCCGGGGTCGAGCGCGACGATGATCAGGCGGTCGACCTGCTGCTGCTCCTGCAGCGTCGGCGGCGCCGGCGCCGGCGGCGGTGCCGGCGTCTGCATCGGTGCGG